>JAFMQP010000005.1 GCA_017354575.1 Acidothermales bacterium
ACGCGACGTCGGGCGAGCCGATCTGCAGCGGCATGATCTCGTTCGCGAAGCCGGCGAACAGCGGTGTGGCGAACAGCAGCAGCATGATCGTGCCGTGCATCGTGAACGCCTGGTTGAACTGGTCGTTCGACACGATCTGCAGGCCCGGCTCGGCGAGCTCCGCACGCATCACCAGGGCCAGTACGCCGCCGGCCAGGAAGAACCCGAACGACGCGATCAGGTACATGTGCCCGATCTTCTTGTGGTCCGTGGTGGACAGCCAGTCGGCGATGATCATGCCGAGCGGCTTGCGCTGTGCGATCCGAACCGGCGCTTCAGCTACGGCACTCACGAACCCGCACCCTTCGAACCTCCCTGTTGCTGGGCCTGCTTCGACTTCGCGACGAAGTCCTGGTACTGCGACCAGCTGACGACCTTGACCTGGAACAGCATCCGGTCGTGGTCGGTGCCGCAGTACTCCGCGCACCGGCCGATGAACGTGCCCTCACGGTTCGGCACCACCTGGAACTTGTTGTCCCAGTAGGGCTGCTGGTTCTTCGGCAGCTGCCAGAACTCCTTGCCCTGCGGCGGTTGCTTGTACGGCATGACGTCGCGCTTGAACAGGAAGGCCGGCACCCAGAAGGAGTGGGTGACGTCCTGGCTGTACAGGTTGAACTGCACGCGCCGCCCCTCGGGGATGACGAGGGTCGGCTTCTCACCGGCACGGCCGACGACGGTGACGCCGTTTCGCAGGTCGCGGCCGTTGACGCCGTCGTTCTCGTAGTAGAACTTCCAGCTCCACTGGTAGCCGACGACGTCGACCACGACGTCCGGCTTCTTCGAGGTGTCGACCAGGATCGACTCGTCTCGGGCGGTGAAGAAGAAGAACACCGCCACCATGATGAGCGGGACGATCGTGTAGATGGCCTCGACGGGGTTGTTCTCCCGGACCTGCGGCGGCAGCCGGTTGTGCTTCTTCCGGTGGAAGACGGCCGCCCAGATGATCAGGCCCCAGACCACGAAGCCGACGCCGAACGCGGCGATCCACGAGCCCTGCCACAACGACAGGATGCGCTTGGCCTCGTCGGTCGCCGGCACCGGCATGCCGAGACGCAGGAACGCCTTGCCGCTGCACGCCGTCGCGGCGGCCAGCACGAGCGCGAGCACGGCCGCCCTGGCGGTGAGCCGGCGTGCTGCAAAGCGACGCTTAGGGGTCACCTCTTGCCTTCCACGCTCGTACCCGCGCACGGGTTCTCGCCGGAGTCCACGCGCCGCACCGCAGCCGGCGCACAGACACACATTACTGGGCACGTCGCATGCGTCCGGCACCGGTGGGGGTGCGCGGGTCCGTCAGCTGTCGCAACCGTTCTGGTCCCGGAACACGGGTGGCAGCGGGAGGCTCAACGCGGCCCCCAGGCGGGTGAGATATTCGTCTCGCGTGATCTCGACGCAGCCGAGCGAGGCGAGGTGCGGCGTGAGCCATTGCGTGTCGAGCAACCGCGACGCGGCGTCGTCGACGCCGGACGTGAGCAGCCGCACCAGCGCGACGAGCGCGACCTTGGACGCGTCGGTCTCGCGGTGGAACATCGACTCCCCGGCGAACAGGCCGCCGATCGCCACGCCGTACAGACCGCCGACGAGCTCGCCGTCCGCGTTCCACGTCTCGACGCTGTGTGCCCAGCCGAGGTCGAACAGCCGCCGGTACGCCTCGTGGATCTGCGCGGTAATCCAGGTGGGCTCACCCCGTTCGGCACAGCCCGCGACGACGGCGTCGAACGCGGTGTCGACGCGCGCCTCGAACCTGCGGCAGGAACGCCGCAGCGAGCGCGACACGAGCAGCCCGTCGAGGGGCAGCACGCCCCGCTCGAGCGGTGACCACCAGCCGATGCGCCGGCGCAGCGGCATCGGGAACAGCCCCGACCGGTACGCCGCCAGCAGCGTGCCCGGTGCCAGGTCGGCGCCGACGCCGACGAGCGCCTGCTCCTGCGTCCGCGGATCGGGCAGCCGCCAGGCAGTCGCGGGTGGCTCGATCGGCACCGCGCTCCGTCCTCGGCGTCCCGTTACGCTCCGGTGCCGACGAGGTGCGGCTCCACCTCGGCCGCGGCGTCCGCACCGAACGCCTCGGTGAACCTGCCCAGGAACTCCGGCCGGGTGAATTCGTACTCCTGCGGCCCCGCGACCTCGAGCACGTACGCCGCCAGGACGGAGCCGAGCTGGGCGCAGCGCTCATGGTCCAGGCCCCAGGAGAGCCCGGCGAGGAAGCCGGCGCGGAAGCCGTCGCCGCCACCGGTCGGGTCGCGGACCTCACGGACGGGGGCGGCCTTCACCTGGATCGGCGCGGCGTCCGTGGACTCGATGCGCGCGCCCTCGGCGCCCAGCGTGGTGACCCGGGTGCCGACGCGGTCGAGGATCTGCTCGTGCGTCCAGCCGGTCTTCTGTTCGGTGAGCGTCGCCTCGTACTCGTTGGTGAACAGGTAGCGCGCGCCGTCCACGAGGGACCTGATGCCCTCGCCGTCCATGAAGGCGAGCTGCTGGCTGCAGTCGGCGAGGAACGGGTAGCCGCCGGCGCGGCACTCGCCCGTGTGCCGCAGCATCCCGTCGGGGTCGCTCGCCGCGATCACGACGAGGTCGAGGCCGCCGTGGTCGGCGGCGACTCCGGGCAGCGAGATCTCCCTTGTCTCGGCCATCGCGCCGGAGTAGAACGTCCCGATCTGCGCGGTGACCTCGTCCGTGGTACAGACGAACCGTGCCGTGTGCCTGGTCTCCGAGACGCGTACCGAGCTGGTGTCGACGCCGTGCTCCTCGAGCCAGGCGCGGTAGTCGTCGAAGTCCTTGCCGACCGCGCCGACGAGCAGCGGACGGAGGCCGAGCATCCCCATGCCGAAGCTGATGTTGCCCGCCACTCCCCCGCGGCGTACGGCGAGCTGGTCGACGACGAAGGAGAGGGAGATCTTGTCCAGCTGGTCGACGACCAGCGAGTCGGAGAAGCGACCGGCGAACTGCATCAGGTGGTCGGTCGCTATCGAGCCGGTGACGGCTATCTGCACGGCAGTCAACTCCTCGGCAGGGGTCTAGGCTCCGCCGAGTCTTTCAAAGCTCCCACGATCACGAAACTCTCGACCCCCACCGAGGGGTCAGAATCCTCATGACCATGGGTGCCCGACGGTCGAGCTGCCGTGTCCGGTCAGTGGAAGGAGTCGCCGCAGGCGCAGGACCCGGTGGCGTTGGGGTTGTCGATCGTGAACCCCTGCCGCTCGATGGTGTCGGCGAAGTCGATCACCGCGCCCCGCAGGTACGGCACGCTCATCCGGTCGACGATCACGTTCACGCCGGAGAAGTCCTTGACCTTGTCGCCGTCGCGCGTCTCGTCGTCGAAGTAGAGCTGGTACCGCAGCCCGGAGCAGCCGCCCGGCTGGACCTCGATGCGCAGTGCCAGGTCGAGGCGCCCCTCCTGCTCCAGCAGGTTCTTCACCTTCGTGGCGGCGACGTCGGTCAGGATGACGCCGTCCGGCTGCGTCTCGGTGGCCTGGCCTTCTTGCTGGACGGTCATATGTGTCGCTCCCGGAGAGTCGGGTCGTCGGTTCAACTGCGGCAACGCGACCTCGTCACGTTGCATTCCCATGGTCGCACAGCCGGGGCGAAACGTCAGGGCGCACAGCGCGCCACACGTCGTGAGCAGGCTGTCACAGCCCCGGAGCGCCCCAGACCGGGAACCAGCGGCCGGTGTCCTGCTCGACCTTGAGGTCGTTCGCGACCTGACCGCGTACCTGCAGCTCGAGGACGGTGTCGCGCTGCTGCTTGCCGGTGGGCGCGAACGGGTAGAACGAGCCCTGCTTGTACAGGTACACCAGCCCCAGCGTGCGCCCGTCGGGGTGGTGGAAGCTCACCAGCGAGCACAGCAGGGCCGGGCCGAACCCGTTCGCCTCCAGCGTCGAGTTGACCGCGTGCAGGTCGGTGACGAGGCCGGAGACGTCCTGCGGGTCGCCGCGGCAGATCAACCACGTGTAGCCGTACTCGTCCTTGCTCTTCTCGACCTTGGGACCCCGGTCGGCGTCGAGCAGCTCGGTGACGTCGGACTGGGTCTGGTAGAAGGCCTGGCCCTCCATCTCCCGGTAGCAGACCGAGCCGATGCCCGTGGCCACGAACCCCATCGCCGCCTGCAGCGTCAGCGCGGCGTTGGGCAGCCCGAAGAGCTGGTCGAGGTCGGGCTTGGCCGGCTTGCTACGCCCGAGCAGCGCGTCGAGGAAGCCCACGATCACCGCATTCCGTACGGCGGATAACCCTCACCCGAGTGCGGACCGTGCCATGGCGCGCGCTCCGGTGCGTGCTCCGGCTCGGGTTCCGGATCGCTGCCGACGCCCCACTGCTCCGCCGCGGTCTTCTGCCCGGCCGGCCGGTGCGGTGGCACCTGCTTCGCGGTGTCCGCGCCGGCGACGGGCGCCGGCGTGGCGAGCCCCGGGATCTCGTCGTACGCCGGACCCGTGTCGCGCTCCTGACCGGGGGTCACCTCGCCGAGCTGGCTTGCGATCTCGGCGAGCTGCTCGAGCCGGCGCTCCAGCGTGGGGTGCGTCGAGAACAGGTTGGCGAAGGTCATGCCCTTGCCCTTGATGGGCGCGAAGAAGAACGCGTTGTACGCCTCGGCCTGGCGGAGGTCCTTCGTGGGGATCGACGCCATGCTGCCGGAGACCTTCTGCAGCGCGCTGGCGAGCGCGCTCGGCCGGCCGGTGAGAAGCACGCCGGAACGGTCCGCGCACAGCTCGCGGTAGCGCGACAGGGTGCGGATGAGCAGGAAGCTCAGCGCGTACACGATGCCGGCGACGACGATCACGCCGAGCATGACGAGCTGGGCGACCGCGGCGTTCTGGTCGCGGCTGTTGCCGCCGCCGAACGCCATGGCCCACAGGCCCATCTTGGCCAGCATGCCCGCGAGCACGCCGAGGAAGGACGCGATGGTCATGACGGCGACGTCGCGGTGCGCGACGTGGGACAGCTCGTGGGCGAGGACGCCCTCGAGCTCCTCCGTCGTGAGCCGACGCATGATGCCCGTGCTCGCGCACACGACGGCCTTCTTCGGGCTGCGGCCGATGGCGAACGCGTTCGGGATGTCGCTGTAGGAGATGGCTACCTGCGGCTTCGGCATGTCGGCCATGGCGCAGAGCCGGTCGATCATCGCGTGCAGTTCCGGCGCCTGCTCGGGCGTGACGACGCGGCCGCGCATGGCCGCGAGTGCGATCTTGTCCGAGAAGAAGAACTGCACGGCGAGGAACCCCGCCGCGATGAACAGCACCCATCCCCAGGCGCCGCCGCGCCAGAACACGGCGACGAGCGCGGCGATGAACACCGTGTAGACGAGGCCCAGCAGGAACATCGTCGTCGTCATGCGTGCGGTGAGCCCCCGGTCGGGGGCGAAACGGGTCTTGGCCATGGTGGTCCCCGTCAGCCGGGTATCAAACCTTCCTCGTGTAACGCCTCCGCCACCTCGGCCAGGCCGGCGTCGTCCTGTGGCAGGAGTGCGTCTGAAGGTGTCAACGCATCCGCGGGCAGTTTCGTGCCCACGTGCCGCACCCGTCCGAGCAGCGCGGCGAGCGCGGCCTCGAACGCCCGCTCGTCGCCCGCGTCGACGGCTCGCTGCAGCTCGTCGTCGAGCTCGTTCAGCCCGGCGACCTCGGCGTCGGCGACGTGGTACTGGTCGTCGCCTAGGATGCGGACGATCACGCGCCCTCCCCCGGTCTGGCCTGCTGCGCCGGCTGCTGCGGAGCCTGCTGCTCGGCCGCCGGAGCCTCGGCCTGCCGGCCCTCGCCCGGCGCGCCGGCACCGAGCTCCTTCGGCGCCTCGCCCGGGCCGATCTCGGCGCGCAGCCGCTGCATCTCCAGCTCGACGTTCTGGTCGCTGCCCATCTGGTCCAGCTCGGACTGGATGTCGTCCTTCGTCGAGCCGGTCACGTCCTCGAGGGCGCCGGACGCGATCAGCTCGTCGAGGGCACCGGCCCGCGCCTGCATCTCGGAGGTCTTGTCCTCGGCCCGTTGGATGGCCATGCCGACGTCGCCCATCTCCTCGGAGATGCCGGAGAACGCCTCGTTGATCCGGGTCTGCGCCTCGGCGGCGCTGTAGGTGGCCTTGACCGTCTCCTTGCGGGTGCGGAACGAGTCGACCTTGGCCTGCAGCCGCTGCGAGGCCATGGTCAGCTTCTCCTCCTCGCCCTGCAGCTGGGAGTGCTGCGTCTGCAGGTCGGTGAGCTGCTGGCTGATGCCGGAGCGGCGGGTGAGCGCCTCCCTCGCGAGGTCCTCACGGCCCTGGCCCATCGCCTGCTTGGCCTGGTTCTCGAGCTTGGTCGACGACTGCTGGAGCTGGTTCATCTGCAGCTCGAGGCGCTTACGGGAGGTTGCGACGTCGGCCACGCCCCTGCGCACCTTCTGGAGGAGCTCCAGCTGCTTCTGGTACGAGTAGTCCAGCGTCTCGCGCGGGTCCTCCGCACGGTCCAAGGCCTTGTTGGCCTTGGCGCGGAAGATCATCGTGAACCGCTTCATCACGCTCATATGCCGTGTAGCCCCCTCGTCGTCTGGCGCCGGCACCGTCTCGACTTCGGATCCGTGAGCACCCAGCCTAGGCCAGGTGGGACCCGACCGGGGAGGGCGTGGCGTCAGCGTATTCCCTACTCCGAACGCATCGGCGCCCGCTCGGGTTTCGACCCGATCAGCTGTTGACTAGGCTGAGGCCGTGTTCCGACGCCGCACCACGTCCGAGAAGGCCCCCGCCGAGGCCGGGGCGACCACGACCGACGACGCGGAGCCGGCGCCGGACCCCGCGCAGGGCAAGGGCCGGCCGACGCCCAAGCGACGGGAGGCCGAGCGGCGCAGGCGCACCTACGTCCAGGCGCCGCAGGACCGCAAGCAGGCCGCCAGGATGATGCGGGAGCGGCAGTCGAGCGACCGGCAGACGCAGTCCCGCGCGCTGCGTTCCGGCGACGAGACCAAGCTGCCGCCGCGCGACGCGGGCCCGGTACGCCGGCTGGTGCGCGACGTCGTCGACTCGCGCCGCGGCGTCGGCGGGTACTTCCTGTTCACCACGCTGGGCGTGCTGCTGATCCAGATCCTGCTGCAGGTCGCGACCAGCAGGCAGTACCTGACGCCGGCGGCGTCGGCGCAGGTCCAGGTCGTCCTCATGTACGTCTGGTACGCGCTCATCGCCCTGGTCGCCGTCGACTCCTACTTCCTCGTCCGGCGGATGAACCGGATCGTCCGCGAGCGGCACCCCGACCACACCGAGCGGGGGCTCACGATGTACGCGGTCATGCGGTCGCTGCAGATCCGGCGACTGCGGCTGCCGAAACCGAAGGTCGGGCCCGGCGCGGAGATCTGACGCCGGCGGCGTCGTCCGGAGCCGGTACCACGGGGGCTGAGGAGGGGTGCATGACGACGTCCAGCGCCTTCGAACCGGGCACCGGCCGCTGGCTCACCAACATCGACAAGGTGCGGCAGGTCGTCCGCCAGGAACTGGTCAGCCGCCAGCTGACGGCGCACCTGCCCGCGGCGCCGGTCGACGTGCTCGACGTCGGCTGCGGCCAGGGCTCGCAGGCGATCCGGCTCGCCAGGGCGGGCCACCGGGTCACCGGGCTGGACGCCAGCGACCGGATGCTCGACGCGTGCCGGGAGGCGCTCTGGACGGAGCCCGCGGAGGTCCGCGAGCGGCTGACGCTGGTGGGCGGCGACGGGCACGCGGTGCCCGACCTGTTCGGCGACCGGACGTTCGACGCGGTGCTGTGCCACGGCGTGCTCATGTACCAGCCCGACCCGGCGCCGCTGCTGCGCATCCTGCTCACCGCGGTCGCCCCCGGCGGGCTGGTCTCCGTGTTGGTGCGCAACGGTGACGCGCTGGCGTTCCGCCCCGCGCTGCTCGGCAACTGGCGGCAGGCGTACGACGCGTTCACGTCGCCCGCGATGTACGTCAACCGGCTCGGCATCGAGGCGCGTGCCGACCGGCTGGGCGACATGCACGCCACGCTGCACGGGCTGGGCCTCACCGTCGAGGCGTGGTACGGCGTCCGCACGCTCACCGACGCGCTGCCGGACGAGGCGCCGCCCGCCGACATCACGCTGGTGCTCGACTGCGAGGAACGCGCCGGCCGCACCGACCCGTACCGTCACATGGCGGCGCTCTACCACCTGATCGGCCGGACCGCGAGATGACCGACGACGACTCATTCAGGGAGCTGCTCGAGAAGGAGCTGCCGCACGCCGCCCGCACCGACACCACGACGCGCGGCGCGTACGCCGGGGACGGCTCGCTGTACCGGCTGGTGCCGGCCGCCGTGTTGCTGCCGAGGAGCATCGAGGACGTCGTGCGCGCGCTCGTGCTCGCCCGGGACCACGCGGTGCCGGTCATCTCCCGCGGCGGCGGGACGTCGATCGCCGGGAACTCGCTCGGCGCCGGGCTGCTCGTCGACTTCTCCCGGCACCTGAACCGGGTCGGCATGGTCGACCCGGACGCCGCCGGCGTGGTCGTCGAGCCGGGCGCGATCTGCGACGCGGTCACCGCGGCGGGCAGGCCATACGGGCTGGCGTTCCCGCCGGACCCGTCCACCCACGGGCGCTGCACGGTCGGCGGCATGATCGGCAACAACTCCTGCGGCGCGCACTCGGCGGCGTGGGGCACGACGGCCGACCACGTGCGCGAGCTCGAGGTGCTGCTCGCCGACGGCCGGGTGGTGCGGCTGCGTCCAGGCGGCACAGGCGACGCGACGCTCGACCGCGACCTCACCGCCGTCGCCGACCTGCACCTCGCGACGCTGCGAACGGAGCTCGGGCGGTTCCGCCGGCAGGTGTCCGGGTACGGGCTGCACCGGCTGCTGCCCGAGCACGGGTTCGACGCCGCGCGCGCGTTCGTCGGCAGTGAGGGCACCTGCGGCATCGTGCTGTCCGCGACGCTCGGCCTGGTGCCGACGCCGCGCGCGACGGCGTTGCTGGTGCTCGGTTTCCCGGACGTGCTCGACGCCGCCGAGGTGGCGTCCTCGCTGCCCGCGCTGGGCGCGCTCACGGCGGAGGGGCTGGACGCCGAGCTGGTCGAGTCGGTGCGCGGGCGTCCGGGCAAGGAACACGTCGGCGACGAGCTGCCCGCGGGCCGCGGCTGGCTGATGTGCGAGGTCGGCGGCGACACCGCGGCGGACGCGCGTGCGCTCGCCGCCGAGATCGCCGCGGCGGTACCGCAGGCGACGCACGTCGTCACCGACGACCCGGCCACCGTGCGCGCGCTGTGGCGGGTGCGCGAGGACGGCTCGGGGATCGCGACACACGCGCCGGACGGCACCGAGGCGTGGCCGGGATGGGAGGACGCCGCGGTGCCGCCCGAGCGCTTCGCCTCGTACCTCACCGACTTCCGGGCCCTGCTACGCAAGCACGGGCGGCGCGGCGTGCTGTACGGCCACTTCGGCGAGGGCTGCGCGCACGTCCGCATCGACTGGCCCCTGCACACGCCTGAGGGCGTCCGCGGCTACCGCGCGTTCGTCGAGGACGCCGCCGACCTCGTCGCGTCGCACGGCGGCACCGTGTCCGGCGAGCACGGCGACGGCCGGGCCCGTTCCGAACTGCTGCCGCGCATGTACTCGCCCGCGGCGATGGCGGCGTTCCGCCAGTTCAAGGAGGCGTTCGACCCCGACGGCGCGCTCAACCCCGGCGTGCTCGTCGACCCCGCGCCGCTGGACTCCGACCTGCGGTTCGGCCCGCCGCGGCGACCGGGCGCCTTCCTGCCGTTCCAGGCCCTGCACGCCGACGAGGGCTCGCTCACCGGCGCCGTCAGGCGGTGCATCGGCGTGGGCAAGTGCCGGGTACCGCAAGGCGGTGCGATGTGCCCGTCGTACCAGGCCACCCGCGACGAGGTGCACTCCACGCGCGGCCGGGCGCGGCTGCTGGCCGAGATGCTCGAGGGCGACCTCGTCACCGACGGCTGGCGGTCGGAGGAGGTGCACGAGGCGCTCGACCTGTGCCTGTCGTGCAAGGCCTGCAAGAGCGACTGCCCGGTCGACGTCGACATGGCGACGTACAAGGCGGAGTTCCTGTACCACCACTACGAGGGACGGCTGCGGCCGCGCAGCCACTACGCGCTCGGCTGGCTGCCGGCCTGGCTGCGGCTCGCCCAGCTCGCCCCGTCGCTCAGCAAGCCCGTCGGCCGGATCCCTTTGCTGGCAACGGTTGCGCGTGCCGCCGCGGGCATCGACCAGCAGCGCGACATTCCCGCACTGCCGCGGACGACGTTCACCCGGGCGTTCCGGCGTCGTGGTTCGCGCGGCAGCGGCAGGGCGGGCACCGTCGTGCTGTGGCCGGACACGTTCACCAACCTGCTCGAGCCCCGCGTCGGCGCCGCCGCCGTCGAAGTGCTCGATGCGCTGGGGTACCGCGTCGTGCTGCCGCACGGCCCGGTGTGCTGTGGGCTCACCTGGTACTCGACCGGACAGCTCGGCGCGGCCCGGCGCGCCGTCGGCCGCTCGGTGCGCGCGCTGGCGCCGTACCTCGACGCCGGTTACCCGGTGCTCGGGCTGGAGCCGTCGTGCACGTCGGCGCTGCGCGAGGAGGCACGCGAGCTGCTGCCGGACGACCCGCTCGTGGCGGCGCTCGCGGACGCGGCCGTCACCCTGCCCGAGCTGCTCGATCGGCACGAGGGCGACTGGCCGTTCGGCGAGCTCGACGCGGACGCCGTCGTGCAGGTGCACTGCCACCAGACGTCCACCCGCGGTCCGGCAGGCGACCTCGCGCTGTTGCGTCGCGTCGGCGTCCGTCCCGACCAGGCCGGCCCGGGCTGTTGCGGGCTGGCCGGCAACTTCGGTTTCGAGGCAGGGCACTACGAGGTGTCGCAGGCGTGCGCGGAGCAGTCGCTGTACCCCAAGGTGCGGGCGGCGTCGGACCGCACGTACGTCGTCGCCGACGGCCTGTCCTGCCGCACCCAGGTGGTACAGGGCACGGGCCGCCGGGCGCTGCACACCGCCGAGCTGCTGCGCGAGGCGCTACGCCGCGCCGGCCGTTAGGGTCGTCGTGGACGGTGAGAGGGAGGCGCTCATGCAGCCGTGGTCGGCCAACTGGTCGGGCGAGCTGACCGAGCACGTGATCGCGAGCGACGCGCTGCGTGACAATCCGCTGGGCGACCCCGCCGAGCGGCCGTTGTTGGTGTACACGCCGCCGGGCTACGCCGACGAGCCCGGTCGCCGTTATCCGAGCGTGTACGTGATCCAGGGCTACACCGGCCATCTCGGCATGTGGCGCAACCGCGCTCCCTTCCGGCAGCCGTTCCCCGAGCGGGCGGACGCGCTGTTCGCCGCGGGCGAGGCGCCGCCGGCCGTCGTCGTCTACGTCGACGCGTGGACCGCGTACGGCGGCAGCCAGTTCGTCGACTCCCCCGGCACCGGCAGGTACCACACGTACCTCTGTGACGAGGTCGTCCGGTACGTCGACGAGCGGTACCGCACGATCCCCGAGGCCGCGCATCGCGGCATCCAGGGCAAGTCGTCCGGCGGCTTCGGCGCGATGATCACGCCGATGCTGCGTCCCGACCTGTTCGGCGCGCTCGCCACGCACGCCGGCGACTCGCTGTACGAGTTCTCGTACCTGCCCGAGTTCAGCCGCTGCGTCCGGCTGCTCCGCGAGTACGACGGTGACGTGTTCAAGTGGTGGGACGAGTTCCGCGGCCGCACCGCGTTCACCAGGCAGGGCGACGACACGCTCGTGATGACGCTCGGCTGCTCGGCGGCGTTCTCGGCGGCGGACGACGGTACGCCGCTGCTGCCGTTCGACTCGCGCACCGGCGTGCTCGACGCCGGGCTGTGGCAGCGCTGGCTCGACTGGGACCCGGTCCGGATGGTGCCGAGGTACGGCGGCGCGCTGCGGTCGATGCGAGCGATCTGGATCGACGCCGGCACGCGCGACGAGTGGAACCTCGACATCGGCGCGACGGCGTTCCGGCAGGCGTTGCTCGACAACGGTGTCGTCGCCGACCGCATCTCGTTCGAGCTGTTCGACGCCGGCCACGGCGGCACCGACCACCGGTACCCGCTCTCGCTCGCCTACCTCGCCAAGGCGCTGACCCCCTGAGGAGTGACATGAGGACGAAGGTCGCCGTACTGCAGTTCGCAGCGGGCCCCGACAAGACGGAGAACCTCGGCTCGGTCCGCCGCCTGTTCGACCTCCTGCAACAGCGCGACGGCCTGGCCGGCGAGTCCGCGCCACCCGATCTCGTCGTGCTGCCAGAGGCCACGATGCGCGAGTTCGGGCCGCCTGGCGACCCGCTCGCGCCGCACGCCGAGCCGCTCGACGGCCCGTTCGTGCAGACCCTCGCGAAACTGGCCAGGGGCACCGAGACGAACGTCGTCGCGGGGATCTTCGAACGGGCGGACGGCGGGGAACGCGTCTACAACACGCTGGTGGTGCTGGACCGCGGCGGCGAGCTCGTCGCGACGTACCGCAAGGTTCACCTCTACGACGCGTTCAGCTACCTGGAGTCGGACCGGCTGATCCCGGGTACCGAGGAACCGCCCGTCCTCGACGACCTGCTGCCGGGCCTGCACGTCGGGCTGATCACCTGCTACGACCTGCGCTTCCCCGAGATCACCAGGTCGCTCGCCGACCGTGGCGCCGACGTGGTCGTCGTGCCGGCGGCGTGGGTGTCCGGGCCGCTCAAGGAGAACCACTGGGCGACGCTGGTCCGCGCGCGGGCGATCGAGAACACGACCTACGTCGTCGCCTGCGACCAGTGCGGCAGGACGTGTTCCGGCAACAGCATGGTCGTCGACCCGCAGGGCATCGTCGTCGCGTCCCTCGGCGAGCAGGAGGACGTGCTGACGGCCGAGCTCGACACCGCGCGCATCCGCGACGCACGGCGGACGAACCCGTCGCTGGCGAATCGCCGCTACCCCGTCGCCAGACTCACAGTCTGAAAACCGCTGCCTTGTAACGCCTCTACGGCCGGCGTAGCGTCGCGACCACGAGCGCCGAGGCGGGGCGAGGCCGGGCGCCTCGACCGCGTCGACGCCGATCGGCGACTTCGGGAGAGAGGCGATCATGGCGAGCACCAACAGGGCCGTCGCGTACATCAGCCCCGGCAAGGTGGAGGTCCAGTCCATCGACTACCCGGGCCTCGTGCTCAAGGACGGACCGGGCGTCAACCCGGCCAACGTCGGGCGCAGGTGCGACCACGGGGTGATCCTGCGGGTCGTGTCGACGAACATCTGCGGCTCCGACCAGCACATGGTGCGCGGCCGCACCACCGCGCCGGCGAACCTCGTCCTCGGCCACGAGATCACCGGCGAGGTCGTCGAGACGGGCCGCGACGTCGAGTTCATCAAGGAGGGGGACCTCTGCTCGGTGCCGTTCAACATCGCGTGCGGGCGCTGCCGCAACTGCAAGGAACGGCACACCGGCGTGTGCCTCAACGTCAACCCGGACCGGCCGGGCTCGGCGTACGGCTACGTCGACATGGGCGGCTGGGTCGGCGGGCAGGCCGAGTACGTGATGGTGCCGTACGCCGACTGGAACCTGCTGAAGTTCCCCGACAAGGACCAGGCGATGGAGAGGATCCTCGACCTGACCATGCTGTCGGACATCTTCCCCACCGGCTACCACGGCTGTTACACCGCCGGCGTCACCACCGGTTCGACGGTGTACGTCGCGGGCGCGGGCCCGGTCGGGCTGGCCGCGGCGCACTCGGCACAGCTGCTCGGCGCCGCCGTCGTCATCGTCGGCGACATGAACGCGCAACGGCTCGAGCAGGCGCGCAGCTTCGGCTGCGAGACCGTCGACCTCAGCCAGGACGCGTCGCTGGGCGACCAGATCGACCAGATCCTCGGCGTACCCGAGGTCGACGCCGCCGTCGACGCGGTCGGCTTCGAGGCCAAGGGCCACGGCAAGGACGCCGCACACGAGGCACCCGCGACCGTGCTCAACTCGATCATGGAGATCACCAAGGCCGCGGGAGCCCTCGGCATCCCGGGCCTGTACGTCACCGGCGACCCCGGCGGCGTCGACGACGCGGCGAAGGAAGGCAGCCTGTCCATCCGGATCGGCCTGGGCTGGGCGAGGTCGCAGTCGTTCACCACCGGCCAGTGCCCGGTGATGAAGTACCACCGCGGCCTGATGATGGCCATACTGAACGACAAGGCGCACATCGCGAAGGCCGTGAACGCCACCGTCCTCCCGCTGGACGAGGCCCCGCGCGGTTACCAGGAGTTCGACAAGGGCGCGGCCCGCAAGTACGTGCTCGACCCGCACGGGCTGCTGGGCGACAAGAAGGCCGCCTAGCGCACTCGCGTCCGCGGCTCGCGGCGGCCGATAGAGTCGACCGCATGGAGTATCGGAACCTTGGCCGCAGCGGGCTGCGGATCAGCGAGATGGCCTACGGCAACTGGATCACCCACGGCGGGCAGATCGAGGAGGACGCCGCCGTCGCGTGCGTGAACGCGGCACTGGACGAGGGCATCACGACGTTCGACACCGCGGACGTGTACGCCGATACGCGCGCCGAGTCCGTGCTCGGCCGTGCGCTCGCCGGGCAGCGCAGGGAAAGCCTGGAGATCTTCACCAAGGTCTACTTCCCCACCGGCCCGGGCCAGAACGACCTCGGACTGTCGCGCAAGCACATCAGCGAGTCGATCAACGGGTCGCTGAAGCGGCTCGGCACCGACCACGTCGACCTGTACCAGGCGCACCGGTTCGACAACCTGACGCCGCTCGAGGAGACGATGGAGGCGTTCGCCGACGTCGTCCGCCAGGGCAAGGCGCTGTACATCGGCGTGTCCGAGTGGCGCGCCGAGCAGATCGCCGCGGCGGCCGAGCTGGCGAGGGAACTGCACGTCCAGCTGGTGTCGAGCCAGCCGCAGTACTCCATGCTGTGGCGGGTCATCGAGGCCGAGGTCATCCCGACCTGCCACGACCTCGGCATCGGCCAGCTCGTCTGGTCGCCGCTCGCTCAAGGCGTGCTCACCGGCAAGTACGTCCCCGGGCAGGCGTACCCGGCCGGGTCGCGTGCGAGCGACGAGGAGGCGTCGTACTTCATGCAGAGCTGGCTGCGCGACGACGTGCTCGAGCGCGTCCAGCAGCTGCATCCGCTCGCGGACGAGGCGGGCCTGACCTTGGCGCAGCTGGCGCTCGCGTGGGTGCTGCAGAACGACGACGTCTCCGCGGCCCTGATCGGCGCGACCCGGCCGGAGCAGGTGCACGACAACGTCAAGGCGTCCGGCGTCAAGCTCGACGCCGACCTGCTCGCGAAGATCGACCAGGCCCTCGAGCCGGTGATCGACCGCGACCCGGCGCACACGCAGAGCCCGGACCGGCTGCAGCTGCGGCACGCCCGCTGACCGGCGGCGCGCCGGTCAGCGTCACTCGCTCAGGCTCATCGGTCCGTAGACGTTCCTGCCGTCCTCGAACAGGGTCACCTGCGCGACGCCGTCCGCCAGCAGGTCGCGCCAGTGCTCGCCGAGCCAGGACTCGGCGTCGGACTGCGACGGGAACCGCTCGACCGACTCGGCGGAGCCGGTGCGCTCGACGGCGCCGCCGGACGCGTCCTCGTACCGCCAGTGCCATGACATGCGCGCAGCCTACCCGCCGCACCCACCGCGTACGCTGACCGGCCATGTGGCACAACGTCCTGGTCATAGGCATCCCGATCGGCGAGAAGGCGCTGCGGACCGTCGCGGTCTACGCCGCGCTCGCGATCCTGCTCCGCATCTCCGGCAAGCGCGACCTCGCCGACTTCAACACGTTCGACCTCGTCGTCATGCTGCTGCTCTCGAACGTCGTCCAGAACGCGGTCATCGGTCCTGACAACTCGCTCACCGGTGGCCTGCTCGGCGCGCTGATCCTCGTCGTCATCAACGCCGTCATGGTGCGGCTCGCGGCCGGATCCGGGCTGCTGCACCGGGTGCTCGAAGGCACGCCGACGGTGCTCGCGACGCACGGCAGGTACGACGAGCGGGCGCTGCACCGCGAGGGCCTGCGCAAGGGCGACGTCGAGGCCGCGCTGCGCCGGCAGGGGGCGCAGGGCGTCGAGACCGTGGAGAGCGCGGTGCTGGCACCCGGCGGCTCGGTCGTCGTCGAGCTCGTGCCGGAGCTGCAGCCGGCCACGAAGGGCGACGTCGCCGCGCTCGTCGCGCACATCGACCGGCTGGAGGCGAGGATCGCCGAGCTGAGCGACGGACGGTGAGGCGCTTCGCTTTCCCGTCGTGACCCGAGTGACTGATGAGGAGGGCCGAGGATGCACCCGTTCCGTACCGCCGTCGAGTCGGGCGACGTCGACGCCGCCGTGCGGCTGTTCGCCGAGGACGTCGAGTTCCGCAGCCCCGCGGTGTACCAGCCCCACCGCGGCCGCGAGGCCGCCGCACGGCTCGTGCACGGCGTGGCACGTGTCTTCGAGGACTTCCGGTACGTCAGCGAGATCGGCGAGCCTGACGGTCGCGACCACGCGCTCGTCTTCCGGGCCCGCGTCGGTGACAGGGAGATCGAGGGATGCGACCTCCTGCACGAGAACGAGGACGGCGCGATCGCCGAGTTCACCGTCATGGTGCGTCCGCTGTCCGGCCTGCTCGCCCTCGCCGAGGCGATGAGGGCCCAGCTGCGGTAGCCGCCGCGGGTGTGAGCGACACGCGGTCGCGGTCCATCAGCCGCCACGCGGGCCGGACGAACGGCGCGAGTGTGGTGACCAGGTACGCCGTGCCCACCGCGGCGAGCGCCCAGCTGATCCCGACGCCGGTGACCAGCCAGCCGCCGACCAGGCCGCCCACCGGGATGCCCGCCCACGCCAGCGAGCCGACCGCGCCGAGGACGCGGGCACGCAGCCGCTGCGGGATGCGTTCGTACTCCGTCGCGCCGAGCAGCGGGTTGATGGCACCGCTCGCGAACCCGCAGAGCACCATGCCGGCGACGACGACGGTGAGCGAGTGCGACCGGATCATCAGGAGGTAGCGCGGGCCTCCCGTGATGAGGAAGCAGACGGCGTAGGTCATCCGTCGCGGCATCCGGTGCGAGACCGCGCTGAAGGTGACGTTGCCGAGCACCGCGCCGAGCCCCGAGGCACCCGCGACCAGCCCGACGACCGCCGCCGTTCCGAACGTGTCCTTCGCCCACACCGGCAGCAGGACCGCGACGTACGCCTGGTCGAACAGGTTGGTGACGAGCACCATCAGCCCGATGGCCCGCAGCAGCGGGTCGCGGAACGCGACGCCGAGCCCCTCGCCCAGGTCATGCAGGTAGCCGCGTACGCCGGAAGGCTTGTCCGGCAACGTTTCCGGCCGCTCGCGGTGGCGAAGGACGCAGCAGCCGACGAGGACCGCCGCGACGAGGAACGAGGCGGCGTCGGCGACGATCGCGTTGCCGGCGCCGACGGTCGCCGCCAGCGCGCCCCCGAGCGGCGCACCGAGAAGGCTGCCGAGCCGCATCGTGCCGTCGAGCAGCCCGGCGCCGCGCTCCATCGGCATCCTCGCCTCGGCGACGATCTCCGGCACGAGCACGTGCTTCGCGTTCTCCCCCGGCCCGCGGAACGCGCCGACGACGGCGACGAGGACGCACAGCAGCCAGAACGGCAACCGGCCGGCGTCGTACAGCAGCGGCACCAGCGCGAGCACGCCGGCGCTGACCACGTCGCAGACCACGCTCACCCGGCGGCCGCCGAACCGGTCCACGACCGGCGCGGCGAACACCTGCACTAGCACGTACGGCAGCATCTCCGCGAACGCGACCAGGCCCGTCCGCGCGGCGCTGCCGGTGGTGACGAGCACCAGCCACGGCACCGCCACCATCGAGACCCGGCTGCCGGTCTGCGACACGACCGCCCCGGCGAGCAGCCCGACCAGCCCGGCACGACGCCGGGACGTCACTCCCCCGCCTCGGCGTCGGGGTCGAATCGCGGGAAGACCTGGTACTGGACGCGTACCGGGCGCGCCGCCGCAGGCTGGTCCGGCGCGTCTCGCCGCCGGTAACGGTGCAGCACGGCGTCGATCTCTCCGGCGAGCCGCCGTGCCTCGTCGGGCGTGAGGGAGAGCAGGGTGTCGGAGAAGTCGCCCGCGTCCCGCCATTCCTCGGGCAGCCGGTGCTCGATGTCGAGGTACTCGGACGCGGACCGCGCGTACACGTCGATGACGCTGCGCAAATACTCTTCGGAGAGCGCGTCGACCTCCTCGACGTTCTCACCGCTCGTGACCAACGCCGAGCGGTCGAAGACCGTCGACCGGTGCGCGGCCCGCCACCAGCGTTCGCGCGTCTTGCCGCGCCCCTCCTCCTCCGCCACGAAGCCGTACGCCGCGAGCTGCCGCAGGTGGTAGCTGGTCGCGGCGGAACTCAGGCCGAGCCGTCCGGCGAGCTTGGTCGCGGTCGACGGCCCGTCGGCACGGAGCAGGCCCAGCAGCCGGGTGCGCAACGGATGGGCGATGCCGCGCAACGAACGCACGTCGAGCATGACGTCGCGCTCGGGGTCGAACCCCTGGGGCAGTCGCCGCTGCTGGTCCTCGGCCATGTCAGCCGGCCTTCGCCAGTCGCAGCTGCGCGGTCGCAAGCCGGGCGCGCGCCCGTCGCACCCTCCGCTCGGCCCGCCGCACCGACGCCACCTCGCGCGCCCGGCGGGCCTCGTCGGCCTCCTTGCGCAGCTGCCGCATCCGCTCCGCCCCCATGGCCTCGTACAGCACGCTCACCACCTCCGAGGCCAAGACTACTTTGCAAAGATACCTTTGCCAAGGGTTCTTTGCATGGCCGTGCGCATGCGACACACCAACCTGCCGCCGCCTGGTCGCGGGCGTCCTCCAGCCGGACGTGGTCGCGCTGCGCCTGCGCGCCGCGCGAAAGGTGGTCGGTCAGCGGGTGGACGTCCGCACGAACGGGGGCTTGACGACCCGCACCCGGGCGGTGCGACCGCGGACGTCCAGGGTCAGCTCGTCGCCGTCACCCACCGACCGGTCGACCAGGGCGAGGCCGATGCCCACCTTGCGGGTGGGCGAGAACGTGCCGCTGGTGACGACGCCGACGGCGGCACCGTCGCGGGATACCGCCATCTCCGGGCGCGGGATCGCGCGGTCGACCGCCTCGATCCCGCGCAGCAGCCGCCTGGCGCCTGCCTCCCGCTCCCGCAGCAGCACCTCGCGTCCCCAGAAGGCCGGCTTCTTCCAGCCGACCGCCCAGCCCGCGCGCGCCTGTACGGGCGTGATGGAAAGCGACAGCTCGTGGCCGTGCAGCGGGTATCCCATCTCGGTGCGCAACGTGTCGCGCGCGCCGAGACCGGCGGGCCGCAACCCGTGCCCCTCCCCCGCGGCCAGCAGCGCCTCCCACACGGGCAGTGCGTCCTCGGCACGCGGCACCAGCTCGTAACCGTGCTCGCCGGTGTAACCCGTGCGGCAGACCACGACGGACCGGCCGCGCCAGTCGGCGTCGACGAACGACATGTAGTCGTGTTCGTACGGCAGCCCGACGTCCTTCATCACCTCGGCGCTGCGCGGGCCCTGCACCGCGAGGACGGCGTACTGCTCGTGCCGGTTCTCGACGGTGACACCGCCGGGCGCGGACGCGGCGAGACGGCCGACGACCTCGGCGGTGTTGGCGGCGTTGGGCACGAGGAACACCTCGTCCGGGCCACGCAGGTACGCGATCAGGTCGTCGACGACGCCACCGCTCGGGTCGTCGCAGCACAGCGTGTACTGCGCCAGCCCCGGGCCGATCCGGCCGAGGTCGTTCGCGAGCGTCGCGTTCACGTAGTCCGCCGCGCCGGGGCCACGGACCACGGCCTTGCCGAGGTGGCTCACGTCGAACAGGCCGACGGCCTCGCGTACGGCGGTGTGTTCCCTGACGACGCCGCCGCCCGCGTACTCGAGCGGCATCTCCCATCCGCCGAACTCGGCGAACTTCGCGCCGTTCGCGGCGTGCCAGTCGTGCAGCGGCGAGTGCTCGGGCATGGACGTGACGCTAGCAGGCACGCCCATGCCCGAGGCGGAGGCTACTTGACGCCGCCGGTCGTGAGGCCCGCGATGATCCGCCGCTGGAAGACCAGCACCGCCACCACGAGCGGGATGGTCACCACGACGCCGGCAGCCATCTGCGTGCCGAACGGCTGGTCGAAGCCGGAGCCGGAGACGCCGGTGAACTTCGAGATCGCCACCGTCGCCGTCTGCATCTGCTTCTGGTTCACCATCGACAGCGCGATGAGGAACTCGTTCCACGCCGCGATGAACGTGATGATCGCCGTCGTGAACACACCAGGTGCGGCCAGCGGGATGATGATCTTCCGGAACGCCTGCCCCGGCGTGCACCCGTCGACCATCGCCGCCTGTTCCAGGTCGAACGGCAGCTGCCGGAAGAAGGCGGTGAGGTTGAACACCGCCAGCGGCAGCGCGAACGACAGGCTCGGCAGGATCATCGCCTGGTACGTGTTGATCCAGTGCAGGTTGTTCGTGAACAGCTTCAGCAACGGCACGATCAGCGAGATCACCGGGAACATCGACGTCGCGATGATGACCGCGAGGACGGCGTTCTTGAACCTGAACTCCAGCCGTGCCAACGCGTACGACGCGAAGGTGCCGATGATGAGCGTCAGCAGCGTCGTGACCCCGGCGACGACGAGGCTGTTCAGCAGCGACCGGCCGAAGCCGACGCCCTGCCCGAACACCCCGAGGAAGTTCCGGAACGATATCGGCCACGGGACCGGTAGGTTGCTGAACTGGTCCTCGGGACGCCGGAACGCCGAGACCACCATCCAGTAGAACGGGATGAGGCAGTAGACGACGATCAGGGCGATGCCGATGTTCGCACCGACCGTGCGTTGCCTCTTCGGCTTGACCGGAGCGACCGTCTCGGTCGCGGCCGCGGCGGGAAGCGCTGTCGTCGTCATGAGCGGACCTCCCGCGTGAGCTTCGTAGCCAGGACCGGAACCGCGACCGGCAAACCATGCGGGCGTGAGCGAAGAGCGGAGCGCGGGAGGTCCGCGGGACGCGCAGTCATGCCGCCACCGCCTCGGGCTTACCCGCCGCGCGGTTGCGCTTCGGCGCGGCCTTGCGTTGCGACCTCGCGGCGCCGATGACGTCGGCACCGAGGATCTTCACGAACAGGAACGCGACGACCGCGACATAGATGAACAGCACCGTCGAATACGCGGCGGCCGGTCCGTACCTGATGTTGTTCGCCTCGTCGAACGCCAGCATCGACAGCGTGTTGACGGAATCCTTGTGCGGTCCGACGAGCACGTACGGCAGGTCGAAGATCCGCAGCGTGTCGAGGATCCGGAACAACACCGCCACCAACAGCGCGGGTTTGGCGAGCGGCAGCGTGATCCGGAACAGCTGCGTCCATCCGGTGGCGCCGTCGACCTTGGCGGCCTCGTACACCTCGTTCGGGATGGTCTGCAAACCGGCGAGCACGAGCAGGCCGATGAACGGCGCGGTCTTCCAGGTGTCGGCGATGATGACGGCGACCTTCGCGGGCGTGCCGTCCGCCGTCCAGAGCACCTGCGAGTTGAACAGCGCGTTGGCCGCGCCCTGCGGCTGGAAGATCCACCGCCAGAGCAACGCCGACACCGCCGTCGGGATCGCCCAGGGCACCAGGATGCTTGCCCTGACCACCCCGCGGCCGCGGAAGGCGCGGTGCATGACGAGCGCCATCGCCACGCCGACGGCGGTCTCGATGACCACGTTGACGACGGTGAAGAAGGACGTGTTGCCGAACGCGGTCCAGAACGTCGATGCGGTGTCGCCGGAGAAGATCGCCGTGTAGTTCTGCAGCCCGACGAACTTGTCGCCCTGTTCGACGATGCCCGTCTTCGGGTTGACGCCGTTGTTCTTCTGGTACAGCGATGTGTAGAGCGCCGCGATGATCGGGTAGAGCACGACGAGGCCGAGCACGGCCATGGTCGGCGACACCAGGATGGCCGCCAGCCTGCCCGCGCCCTCGTCATGGCGTCTCGTGACCCGTTTCGCGACGGCGGTGCCGGTGGACATGGGAATCCCTCTCGGTCACGCCGTGGGCGACCGGGGCGACGCGCCGACGAGCGCACCGCCCCGGTCCGGGACACGGCTTACTTGATGAGCGTCTGCAACTTGGCCTGAAGGTCCTTCAGTGCCTGGTCGGACGTCTTCTTCCCTTGCAGCGCATCGTAGGCGTTCTCTTCGATCGCCGCTGTCACATCGCCGTACTGCACGGCCTGCGGCCGCGGCTTGGCCTTCGTCACCGACTGCTTGAGGATCGGCAGGTACGGGAACTTCTTCACCAGCGCCTGGTCGTCGTAGAGGCTGGCGATCGTCGGCGCCTCGGACGTGGCGAGCAGGTTCTTGCGTTCGGCGTCCTGCGTCGTCAGGTACTTCACGAAGTCCAGTGCGCTGGCCTTGTTCTTGGCGAACGCGCTGATCGCGAGGTTGTGGCCGCCGAGCGTGGAGACGCCGGGACCGTCGAGGCCCGGGATCGGCGCGACGTCGAACTTGCCCTTGACCTTGGACGCCGCCTCCTTCTTCATCAGGGCGTCGGCGTACGGCCAGTTACGCATGAACACCAGCTTGTTGGTCTGGAACGCCCGCCGGGACGGCTCCTCCTGGTACGTGATCGCGGCCTTCGGGATGGAGCCGGACTTGAAGCCGTTGACGAGGAAGTCCAGTCCCTTCTTGGCCGCCGGCGTGTCGACGTCGGGCTTGCCCTGGGCGTTGATGACCTCGCCGCCCGCGGAGTTGACGGCCTCGGAGAAGTTACAGGTGAGGCCCTCGTACTTGTCGAACTGTCCGGCGTAGCAGCTCATGCCCTTCGTGCCGGGCTGCTTCAGTACCTTCGTGCAGTCCGACTGCATCTCGGACCACGTCTTCGGCGGGGAGCTGATGCCCGCCTTCTTGAGCAGGTCGCTGCGGTAGTAGAGAAGCGCGCCGTCGGTCTTCCACGGCACCGCGTACTCCTTGCCGAAGTACGTCGCGGTGGCGAGCGCAGGGGGCAGGAACCCGCTCGTGTCGATCTTGCCCTTCGGGATCGGCAGCACCCACTGGTTGCCCGCGAACTCGGCGGTGTTGATGACGTCGAGGTTGAGGACGGTGTACGCGTCGGACTTGGTCTGCGCGTTCTGCACCATCTGCTGGCGCTGCGAGTCGGCGTCCTCGGGGAGCTCGATGATGCGGGCCTTCTCGCTGGGATGCGCCTTGTTCCAGGCGTTCACCTGGTTCTGCAGGTTACCGGACGTGTCCTTGCCGGTCGCCAGCGTGATGGGACCTCGGCCGGTGAAGGCGTCGCTGGAGGACTTGGATCCGCCTCCGCCTCCGCCCCCGCTGTTGCCGCAAGCCGCGAGCATGCCGACCGTGAGCAGCACGACGCCGATGCGCGTGAACTGCCTTCCACCCATTTACTGCCCCTTCCTGACAACTGCGTCAGAAGCGCGCCGGGGCTGCCGCGAGGTGATTTCCCTCCTCTGCCCATACCGGCACTCGCCGGCGGCGGCCCCCCACAGGGGGTGACCCGACCTTGCCCGAACAGGACCGGCAAGGGAAGTGGTTGTGACCGCTCCGTTACGAGGGCAGATGCGGCACGTCGTCAGGCGGCCACTGGCAGTGCGCCGAAAGGGTTTGCAGCCACCGGAACGCGTCCCCACCCAGCCCCCACGAGCCGGACGCAGCGCGCTAGCCTCGACGCTGCCAGCCGTCCCGCCGCACCATCCGGAGGTATCGCGTGACCACGTTCTCCCTGGGCAAGACGACCTCGGCGACCCGTCGTGCGGACGCGGTCGTGGTCGGTGTCGTCGGCGGCGGCGAGCTGTCGCTGGCCGCGGGCGCGGAGGACCTGGAGAAGGCGAC
>JAFMQP010000306.1 GCA_017354575.1 Acidothermales bacterium
CCCCCCGCGCCGGTCGGCGTCGCGCTGCGGCGGCCCGACGGCGCCATCTGGCGCGCGCGCGGCGGCGGCTCGTACGTCACCCTCGCCGGCCCGCCTGCGGAGCTGGTGCTGTACGCGTTCGGGCGCGGCGACCACGCCCGCGTCGAGCTGCTCGGCGAGGAACGCGACGTGGCGAAGCTGGCCGCCACCCGCTTCGGGTTCTGACCCGGCCGGTCAGCGCGCCGGCGGGCCGACCCGGCAGAACCGGCGTACCGCGCCGGTGTTGAGCAGCGCGCACACCACGACGACGAGGAACAGCCCGACGAAGTGGGTGAGCGAGCCGCGCGCGACGTGGAAACCCTCGAGCACCGCGAAGACGCCCGCGGACGCGAGCGCGCCGCCCCACGCGTACGGGCGCCGGGTGAGTATCAGCACGCCGAACACCGCCCACGCGACCCCGCAGCCGAGCTGCATGGCGGCGAGGAACGTCGCGTTGCCGGCGAACGTGGTGACGCCGACGAACCCGTCGTGCAGATAGGTGATCGGAGCCCAGCCGGCGTTGGTGAGCCCGGTGGCGACCAGGACGACGACCACGGCGACCACGGGGAACCGGCTGTCACCAGGCCCGCGCCTGCGCCCCGCCGGCTCGGCGGCCTGCGGCCGGTAGGGACCACCGTCCTGCGGCGGCCGCGCCCCGGGCCACGACGGAGCCCGCGGCGCCGGCCCGCGCTGCGGGTACGCCGGCGGACCGCCTGGCGGCGGCGTCGGCTGCGGCTGCCGAGGTCCGTGCATGTGCCCTCCCTCGACACCGGAGAGTACCGGGTCGTGGCGGTCAGCGGACGGGATGGCCCGCCTCGGACAGCCTCGCCTTGACGTCGCCGATACGCAGCTGACCGAAGTGGAACACGGTCGCGGCGAGCACG
Source organism: Acidothermales bacterium (assembly GCA_017354575.1). GTDB lineage: Bacteria > Actinomycetota > Actinomycetes > Streptosporangiales > WHST01 > WHST01. The sequence goes on from JAFMQP010000306.1 coordinate 903, forward strand.
GCGTCGGCGCCGGCGTCGACGGCCGGCGCGAAGTCCGCGAGCGTGCCCGCGCCGCCGCTCGCGACGATCGGCACGCCCACGACGCCGCGCACGGCCCGGATCAGCTCGAGGTCGTAGCCGTCGCCGGTGCCGTCGGCGTCCATCGAGTTCAGCGTGATCTCGCCCGCGCCGAGCTTCGCGCCGCGCTCGGCCCACTCGACTGCGTCGATGCCGGTGCCCCGGCGGCCGCCGTGCGTGGTGACCTCGAAGCCGGACGGCGTGCCCGGCGCGCGGTGGACGTCCATGGACAGCACGACGCACTGCGAGCCGAACCGCTCCGCCGCCTCGCGCACGAGCTCGGGCCGTGCCACGGCGCCGGTGTTGACCGTGACCTTGTCGGCGCCGGCACGCAGCAGCAGGTCGACGTCCTCGACGGCGCGGACGCCGCCGCCGACGGTGAGCGGGATGAACACCTGCTCGGCGGTGCGCCGCACCACGTCGTACGTGGTGTCGCGTCCCTGCGCGCTCGCGGTGATGTCGAAGAAGACGAGCTCGTCCGCGCCCTCGCGGTCGTAGACGCGCGCGAGCTCGACCGGGTCGCCCGCGTCACGCAGGTCGGTGAACCTGATGCCCTTCACGACCCGCCCGGCGTCGACGTCGAGGCAGGGGATCACGCGTACGGCGACGGTCATGCCCGCACCTGTCCGTACCCCGGCAGGCGAAGCGCCTTGCGGATCGCGTTCTGCACGGTGCCCTTGTCGGCGCGGGCGTCCACGGTGACGACGAACTCCTTGCGCTGGAAGATGTCGAGCACCGGGTTGGTCTTGCCGTGGTAGTCGCGCAGCCGCGCGGCGAGCGCCTCCTCGGTGTCGTCCTCGCGCGTGACCAGCACGCCGCCGCAGACGTCGCAGCGGTTCTCCTCCTGCGGCCGGTGCGCGATGAGGTTGTAGTCCATGCCGCAGTTGCGGCACAGCCGCCGGGCGAGCACCCTGCGGTGCACCTCCTCGTCGGGCAGGTCGAGGTGGATGACGCCGTCGATGTCGTAGCTCTCCAGGAAGAACTCGGCCTGCCGCGGGTTGCGCGGGAACCCGTCGACGATGAAGCCGTAGTTCCAGTCGTGCTGCTGCAGCCGGTCGCGGACGACCGACTCGACGAGGTCGTCGCCCACGAGGTCGCCCGCCGCCATGATGCGACGGACCTGCGCGCCCAGCTTCGTGTGGCTCTGCACGTGCCAGCGGAAGATGTCGCCGACGCTGATGTGCACGAGGTCGAAGTCGGCGGCGAGCATCTGGCTCTGCGTGCCCTTGCCGCTGCCCTGCACGCCCATGACCACGTACTTGCGCATCACGCGACCGCCTTCAACGCGTCGGGCAGCGTGAACGCGCCGGCGTACAGCGCCTTGCCGACGATCGCGCCCTCGACGCCGAGCGGCGTGAGCTCCCGCAGCGCGGTGAGGTCGGCGAGGGACGAGATGCCGCCGCTCGCGACGACCGGGCGGTCGGTGGCGGCGCACACGTCACGCAGCAGGCCGACGTTCGGCCCGCGCAGCGTGCCGTCCTTGGTGACGTCGGTGACGACGTACCGCGCGCAGCCGTCGCGGTCCAGCCGCTGCAGCACCTCGAACAGGTCGCCGCCCTCGCGGGTCCAGCCGCGCGCCGCGAGCGTGTGCCCGCGGACGTCCAGGCCGACGGCGATGCGGTCGCCGTGCCGGGCGATGGCGCGCGCGCACCACCCGGGTTGTTCGAGCGCGGCGGTGCCGATGTTGACGCGAGTGCATCCCGTGGCCAGCGCGGCGGCGAGCGAGTCGTCGTCGCGGATGCCGCCGGACAGCTCGACGTTCACGTCGACGCTGCCAACGACCCGCGCCAGCAGCTCCCGGTTCGAGCCGCGGCCGAACGCGGCGTCGAGGTCGACGAGGTGGATCCACCCGGCGCCCTGCTCCTGCCAGGCGAGCGCCGCGGCGAGCGGGTCGCCGTACGCCGTCTCCGTGCCCGCCTCCCCCCGCACGAGCCGGACCGCCTGCCCGTCGGCGACGTCCACCGCCGGTAGCAGCTCAAGCATCGGTCACCCTCGCCATCTCCCGGCGCCTCCCCCTTCTTTCCGGTGGGTGACGCTCGCGGTGGTGCTCGCGGCGCGGCCGCAACGGACAGCGGGGGTCACGAGACGCCCTTCAGCCAGTTCGACAGCAGCTGGGCACCCGCGTCGCCGGACTTCTCCGGGTGGAACTGCACGGCCGAGAGCGGCCCGTTCTCGACGGCGGCGAGGAACGGCTCGCCGTGCGTCGCCCACGTGAGGACCGGCTCGTTGGCGCGCGCCCCGGCGAGGTCGAACGAGCGCGCGGCGTAGGAGTGCACGAAGTAGAACCGCTCCCCCGGGTCGATGCCGGCGAACAGCAGCGACTCGTCCGGGGCCTCGACGGTGTTCCAGCCCATGTGCGGCAGCACGTCCGCGCAGAGCCGGTCGACGACGCCCGGCCACTCGCCGCAGCCCTCGGTCTGCACACCGTGCTCGACGCCGCGCTCGAACAGGATCTGCATGCCGACGCAGATGCCGAGGACGGGACGCCCGCCGGCGAGCCGGCGACCGACGACCCGGTCACCGCGCACCGCGCGCAGCCCGGCCATGCACGCCGCGAACGCGCCCACGCCAGGCACGACGAGCCCGTCGGCGTCCAGCGCCGCGGCGAAGTCCGCCGTGACCTCGACGTCCGCGCCGGCACGGGCGAGCGCACGCTCGGCCGACCTGATGTTGCCCGACCCGTAGTCGAGCACGACCACCCGCGTCACTGGCGACCCCTCACCTTCGGCAGGTCGAACGACAGCCAGCCCGCGAGCACCGCGATCCCGCTCGCCACGACCGCGAACACGCCCGTCCCCCACGACCCCTCGCGGAACGCCTGCACCCAGACGAACAGCGCGAAGCACGCGAGGCCGAGCGTCACGATGCGCAGCGCGCGACTGGTGTCCGGCGCACGCCTCGCGGGCATCGGCTCCAGCGCCACGTACCCGTCCGTCGCGGCACCGACGTCCGCACGGCCCGCACCGACGAGGTACCGCGGCAGGCCGAGCAGCTCACAGAGCCGCCGGTGCCTCGACACCTCGTCGCCGAACGCGTCCCGCGCGAGCGCCGCGCCGAGGTGCCCGTCGACGTCCGGGACGCCGCACATCTCGGTAAGGACGTCGACCGCGCCGCCTTCGGCCGGCAGGTCCTCGCCGGTCCAGTGGCCGGGCCTGGAGACGTAGTAGCCGACCGCCCTGCCCCGGTGGAACAGGTCGTAGCCGAGCACCGCGTTCTCGAAGACGCTGACCAGCAGCACGGTCGAGTCGGTGCGGTCGGAGAGCCGCAGCGCCACGGTGTTGATGTTGCGGCGGTCGGCGCCAACGAGGCCGTACGCGTCGGCGTCGACGAACACGCCGCACCACTCGCCCGCCTGCGGCCCGACCACACCGGGCACACCGGCGACGTCGAGCACGCCGACCGCCTCCTCGATGGGTGCGCGGACGGCGAGGTTGGCGTACGTGCCGCTCACCTCAGAGCACGCCCTTGGTGCTGGGCACGCCGACGACGCGGTCGTCGTAGCGGACCGCGTCGCGCAGGGCGCGCGCCACCGACTTGAACTGCGCCTCGTGCACGTGGTGCGCGTTGCGGCCCGCGAGCACCCGCACGTGCAGGCAGATGTCCGCGTTCGCCACGAGCGACTCCCAGACGTGCCGGGTGAGCGTCACGTCGTAGCTGCCGATCGTCGTCGCCCGGGTGTCCGGCTCGTCGTGCACGAGGTACGGCCGGCCGGACAGGTCCACCGCGCACTGCACGAGCGCCTCGTCCAACGGCACGAGCGCGTCGCCGAACCTGCGGATGCCGGCCTTGTCGCCGAGCGCCTCGCGCAGCGCCCCGCCGAGCGCGATCGCGGTGTCCTCGACGGTGTGGTGCGCGTCGATCTCGATGTCGCCCTCGGTGCGCACGGTGAGGTCGAGCCCGCCGTGCTTGCCGAGCTGGCTCAGCATGTGGTCGTA
>JAFMQP010000063.1 GCA_017354575.1 Acidothermales bacterium
CGGGTCGCCCTCCATCAGCATGCGGTCGGCGAACGTCCCGCTGTCACCCTCGTCGGCGTTGCAGCAGACGAACTTCGGCTCGCTCGTGGCCTCGAGCACGGTCTTCCACTTGATACCGGCGGGGAAGCCCGCGCCGCCGCGCCCGCGCAGGCCGGACGTGACCACCTCGGCGACGACGTCGGCCGGCGTCATGGTGAGCGCCTTGCGCAGCCCGGTGAGGCCGCCGTGCGCGGTGTAGTCGTCGAAGTTCAGCGGGTCGACGACGCCGACCCGGGCGAACGTCAGGCGGTTCTGGTCGCGCAGCCAGGGGATCTCCTCGACCGGGCCGAGCCGCAGCGGGTGGTCGGCGGCGTCCAGCATCCCTGCGGCGACCAGTTCGTCGACGTCGTCGGGAGCGACCGGGCCGTAGCCGACCCGCCCCGTGCCGGTGTCGACCTCGACGAGCGGCTCCAGCCAGAGCAGGCCACGGGACCCGTTGCGCACCAACCGGATCTCGCGTCCGGTGATCGCTGCCACGCGTTCGACGGCGACGGCGACCTCGTCCGCGCCGACCGAACGCGCGGCGGAGTCGGAGGGCACGTAGACCGTGACGGGGTCGCTCATCGAGTCACCGCCTCGTCCACGAGTGCGTCCAGCCGCTCGGCGTCGACCCGGCCGTACAACCTGCCGTCGACCTGGACCGACGGGCCGAGCGCACAGTTGCCCAAGCAGAAGACCTGGTCCAGGCTAACACTCCTGTCAAACGCCGTTTCCCCTAAGGAAACACCGAGCCGGTCCCGCGCATGGGCGACGAGCGCCTCCGCGCCGACCGACTGGCAGGCCTCGGCGCGGCAGATGCGCACGGTCGTGCGCCCGGCGGGCTCGGAGCGGAAGTCGTGGTAGAAGCTCAGCACGCCGTGCACCTCGGCGCGGGAGACGTTGAGCTCCTCGGCCACGACGGGTACGACGGCGGGGTCGACGCAGCCGAGCTCGTCCTGGATGGCGTGCAGGATGGGCAACAGCGCGCCGCGCTCGTCGCGGTGCGCCGCCACGACGGCTCGCACCCGGTCCTCGAGGGACGGACCCTGTTGTTCTGTCGTCACGGCACTGCCACCCACCCAGCGTCGATGCTGCTTCTGCTCCGACGGTAAACCCTTGGGGGGAACGGTGTCTCCCCCCGTAGGGTTCAACGGGTCCGGCTCGTCACCACGGACACGAGCGCCAGCAGTCCGGCCAGCCAGACGACGCCGACGAGCACCCAGCGGAACGCGCCGGTCGAGACCCGGCGCACCGACCAGCCGCCGAGCAACTACCCGCGACGGCGGGCGGCAGCAGCCACAGCGACCGGGCGAGGAACCCGGTGTCGGCGAACCCGGCGGCCACCGCGATCGCGACGGCGACGACGTAGCTCGCGAGGTTGAACGTGACGAGCGCCGCCCGGCTCTCGGTGACCGGCCAGCGCTGCATCGACGCGGTGAGCGCGGGCGGTGGGCCGCCCATGCTGGTGGTGCCGTTGAGGAAGCCGCCGAGCAGTCCCGCGACGGCGACCACGGGCGTCTCGTGCCGCGCCGGCTTCGGGACGCGGACGACCCAAACCGCGGCGAGGACGAGCGCGGTGACCGCGATGAGGACGGTGAGCGTCGTGCGCGGCAGGTGCGGCAGCAGCAGGACGCCCACGGGCGTACCGACCGCGGCGCCGGCGAGCAGCGGCCAGCCGCGGCGCGGCCGGAACGCCTTCCTGCCGTCGACCGGGACGCCCGCGCTCAGCACGGCGCCGAGCAGCAGCGAGGCGAGCACGACCTCCTGCGGTCGCCGGACGAGCAGCACCAGCACCGGCGTGAACACGATCGCGTAGCCGAGAACGGTGAGCCCCTGGACGTATGCCGCGACGAGCGCCGTGACGGCCGCCGCGGCCCAGACCGTCGTGCTCACCGGATCGTCCCCGACCGCCCGTCAGTCGGTGGCGTCACCCTCGTCGTCGTCCAGGCCGGCGAGGAACTGCTCCGCCTCGGCGGCGATGTCGTCGCCGCTGGGCAGGGCGGACAGCTCCGGCAGTTCGCGCGGCGTGGCGGTGTCGGCGTTCTCGTCGTACTGCTCCTCGAGCTCGTGCACGACCTTGCGCACGACGTCGTTGGACGCCACCTGCGACTCGACGAGGGAGCGGACGTAGGTCGCCTCCTCCTCGAGGTTGCCGACCGGCAGCAGCAGTCCGGTGACACGCGACACCGCCTGCAGCAGCGTCACCACCGCCTCCGGGTAGCGGTTCTCGGCGAGGTAGTGCGGGACGTGCACGGCGAAGCCCATGGCGTCCTGGTCGGCCTCGCCGAGCCGCACCTCCAGCAGGGTGGACGCACCCGCCGGCAGGGACAGCTCGCCCTGCCACGGGTTGGTGCCGGTGATCAGCTCGGGCTTCGTGGCGTGGGTGGTGTAGCCGAGCGGCCGGGTGTGCGGGACGGTCATCGGGATGCCGTGCACGCCGATCGTGAGCCGGACGCCGAACCGCCGGACGAGCTCCAGCATCGCCTCGGTGAACGCCTCCCACCGGGTGTCCGGCTCCGGGCCGGTCAGCAGCAGGAACTCGGCGCCGGCGTCGTCGCGGACGGCGTAGAGCGTGAGCTCGGGCGGTGTGTACTGCTCGAAGTGGTCCTCGGCGAAGACGACGCGCGGGCGCTGCGCACGGTAGTCGTGCAGCAGGTCGACGTCGAAGCGGGCGACGGCACGGTGCGGCAGCGTCGCGAGCAGGTGCTCGGCCAAGCCCTCCCCGGCCTCACCGCCGTCGATGAAGCCGGTGAGCGCGTACACCAATACCGGTGCGCCCTCGACGGCACGGTCGTCGACGATCTCGTACAGCTTCGCTGCGTCCATACCTGCGGCAACGAATCGTGCGGGCGGTCACATTCCCTCGTGCCGTCACGGGGCGATGTCGCGGCGGCGGAAGCCCACCAGCCCGGCCGCGACGAGCACCGCCGCGACGCCGACCAGGATGGCGAGCGGCGCCACGGTGACGTCCCCGCCGGGCAGCTTCGGGATGTGCGCGAACGGCGACACGTCCAGCACGGTCTTGTCGAGCTTGACCAGCGGGCCGACCTCGCTGAGCGCGACGAGCGCCGCGAGCACCACCCAGCCCAGCACGGTCAGCCGTGGCAGCAGGCCGAACAGCGCGACGACGAACCCGGTGAGCACCCACACAGCGGGCAGCTGCACCAGCGCGGCGACGATCAGCCGGCCGAAGTCGGCGCCGTCGCCGGTGTGGGCGGCGTACGTGATGCCCGCGCCGATCCCGTTGACGAGCAGCAGCACCGTCGTGCCGGCCAGCGCGACGAACGTGTGGCTCCACGCCCATCGCACCCGCCCCGCGCGCGTCGCGAGCAGCGGCTCCGCGCGCAGCTCGCTCTCCTCGCCGCGCAGGTGCAGCGCGGCCGAGATCCCGTACGCCGACGCGATGACCGCGACGATGCCGAACACGGCGGCCATGAAAGCCTCGGTGACCCCCTTCTCGCCGCCGAGCGCGGTGATCAGCTGCTTGGCCGACGGGCTGTTCAACAGCTCCCCGAAGCCGGACGCCGCGCTGCCGAAGACGAGCCCCATCAGCAGGAAGCCGCCGGCCCAGCCGTACAGGGCGTTGCGCTGCAGCCGCCACGCGAGCCCGACCGGGCTGCGCAGCGCCTTGGACGCCGTCGCGCGGCCCGGTCGGTCCGGCAGGATGCCCGCGCCGAGGTCGCGCCTGGACGCCAGCACGTAGGCGGCGGCGTAGAGCAGCACCGAGAACCCGAGCGTGATGAGGAGCACCCACCACCGGTCGCCCGCGTACGGGCGCACCTGCTGTGCCCAGCCGATCGGCGACAGCCAGGTGAGGAACGTCGGGTGGCGGTCGTGCCCGGTGACGTCACCCACGGCGCGGAGCACGAACGCGACCCCGAGCGCCAGTACGGACAGGCCGGTGGCGGTGCGGCTGCTCTGCGCGAGCTGGGCGATGAAGGCGGTGACGGCGGAGAACACCAGAACGAGGCCCGTCCACGCCGCGCCGAACGCGACCGACCCCGCCACCGGCAGGCCGGCCGCTGCGAGGGCGGCGGCCGTCGCCAGCCCGAGCACCACGCCGGCGCCGACCATGGTGAACATGGTCGCGGCGAGGGCGGAGTGCCGGCCCACGACCGTCGAGCCGATCAGCTCGAGCCGGCCCGCCTCCTCCTCGCTGCGGGTGTGCCGGTTGGTGAGGATGATCGCGAGCACGCCGACGAGTGCGGCGTACGGGCCGCCGAGCTTGAGGATCGCGATCGCGCCGATCGCCGTCGGGTCGTAGATCCACCCGTACAGCATCACCAGCGACGGCGTGCTGTTGGACGCCCCCGCGGCCTGCACCCGGGACGCCACCGACGGGTAGAGGTCCGCGACGGCGGCGGCGTTCACCGCCGCGAAGAGCACGAAGACGACCAGCCAGGCCGGCAGCACGATCCGGTCGCGGCGCAGGGCGAGGCGTACCAGCTTGCCCGAGTTGGCGATGGCGCTCATCGGGCCGCCGCCTCGTGCCGGGCCGCGGGCAGCTGCGCGTCGGGATCCTCGTAGTGCCGCAGGAACAGTTCCTCGAGCGTCGGAGGCTGGCTGGTGAGGCTGCGGACGCCGGCGTCCGTGAGCTGCCTGAGCACCTCGTCCAGCCGGCCGGTGTCGACCTGGAAACGGACGCGGGTGCCGTCGACCTCGAGGTCGTGCACGTAGTCGAGGCTGCTGAGCCCGTTCGGCGAACGTGCCAGGTCCGCGTTGATGGACGTGCGGGTGAGGTGGCGCAGCTCGGTCAGGGTGCCGGACTCGACCGTCCGGCCCTTGCGGACGATGCTCACGCGGTCGCAGAGCGCCTCGACCTCCGCCAGGATGTGGCTGGACAGCAGGACGGTGCGGCCGTCGGCCTTGACCTCCCTGATGCACTCCTGGAAGACCTCCTCCATCAGCGGGTCGAGGCCGGAGGTCGGCTCGTCGAGCAGGAGCAGCTCGGCGTCGGACGCCAGCGCGGCGACCAGGCCGACCTTCTGCTTGTTGCCCTTCGAGTAGGTGCGGCCCTTCTTCGTGGGGTCGAGGTCGAACCGCTCGAGCAGGTCCCTCCTGCGCGCGGGGTCGAGCCCGCCGCGCAGCCGGCCGAGCAGGTCGATCACCTCGCCGCCGGTGAGGTTGGGCCAGAGCGTCACGTCGCCGGGGACGTACGCCAGCCGGCCGTGCAGGGTGGTGGCGTCGCGCCAGGGCTCGCCGCCGAGCACCTCGGCGGTGCCGGCGTCGGCGCGCAGCAGGCCGAGCAGGATCCTGATCGTCGTGGTCTTCCCCGAGCCGTTCGGGCCGAGGAAGCCGTGCACCTCACCGGTACGGACACTCAGGTCGAGTCCGTCCAACGCGCGGGTCCTGCCGAAGGTCTTGACCAGGCCGGACGCGGAGATAGCGGTTGTCATGCCGCTCATGCTACACTTCGTTCACAAACTTGTGAATATTCTTAATGCTGTCTTGACGCCGTGGCTGGAAGACTGTGGGCAGGAGGTGGTCATGCCCGGCCGCAGGGACGAGACCGAGGTGCGTCAGCTCGTCGAGCACCTGGCGATGCTGTTCAACGACCTCGGCATGCCGCGGATGCCGGCGCGCGTGATGTTCGCCGTCGCCGCCGCCGAGACGGACGGGCTGACCGCGCCGGAGATCGCCGAGCAGCTCGGCGTAAGCCCGGCCGCCGTGTCCGGCGCCGTGCGATACCTGGCGCCGCTGGGGATGCTCACCAGGGCGCCGGTGCCGGGGTCGCGGCGCGACGTCTACCGGCTCACGACCAACGTCTGGTACGAGGCCAGCATGACCAGGTCGGAGCCGCTCGCCAAGGCCGCCGAGCTCGCCGGGCAGGCCGCGCGGGCGGTCGGCGGCCCGCGTACCGTCGCGGGCGCGCGGCTCGCCGAGATGGGCGACTTCTTCGCGTTCCTCGTCGAGCAGACGCCGGAGCTGATCGAGCGGTGGCGCAAGCGCAAGGCCGAGCTCGGCTACTCGGCCTGACGCACGCCCGGCGGTCCCGGGATGACCGCTAGCCTGGCCGCATGCAGCCCGCGTCCGGACCGTCGCGCCTCGTGCGCGCACTCGTCGTGGCCGCGGCGTGCGTCGGCATCACGCTGTCGGCGCACGTGTTCGCGGGCGGCATGGTCGTTCCCGCGCGGTCGCTGCTCCTCGTCTACGGTGCCGTCTGCCTCGTGACGTACGCCCTGTCCGGCCGCCGGTGGACGCTCGGCCGGCTGCTGGTCGCGTTCGGCGCCGCGCAGGTCGTGCTGCACCCCGCGTTCGACCTGCTGACCGGGGGGATGCCGATGGCGTCGACGGACGCCGCGATGCTGGCGGCGCACGGCGTCGCGGCCCTCGTCCTCGCGGTGGTCCTGGCCCGCGGTGACGTCGTGCTCTGGCGCACGGTGGATGCCGTCGCCGCGCTGCTGCGTCCGCTGGCGGCGTTGCTGCGCGTGCTCGTCCCGGTCCGGTCCGACGTGCTGCTGACGGCGTGCCCGGCGCCGGCGCCCGACCTGCGGATACCGGCCGGCCTGGTCGTCGCGCCGGGTGCCGAACGCGCACCACCCCGACCACGCCTCACCCACCGGTCCAGCTGACGGAGACGTGGTCGAGCCGTGCCCGCGAGCGAGCACGGCTGGAGAGGTGCACCCCACAACGATGAACCGACGGATGCTGCGCGCGGGCGCGGCGGCTGCCGCGTGCGTGCTGGCCGGTACGGCGTTCGCGCCGTCCGCGGCCGCGCACGTGCACGTGTCGTCGCCGGACGCGGTCGGCGGCGGGTACGGCAAGCTCGTGTTCCAGGTGCCGAACGAGGAGCCGAGGGCCGACACGGTCGCCCTGAGGCTGCACCTGCCGAGGGACATGCCGTTCGCGTCGGTCAGCACGATGCAGAAGCCGGGATGGACGGTGACGACGGAGGAGGCGCCGCTGCCGAAGCCGGTGCGCACCGACGGCCTGGACCTGACCAAGGCGGTCAGCACGGTGACGTGGAAGGCGCGGCCGGGGCAGGGGATACCGCCGTGGTCGTTCGACGAGTTCCAGCTGTCTGCGGGGCCGCTGCCCAGAAGCGGCGGCACGCTCGTCGTTCCCGCGGCACAGAAGTACTCCGACGGCAGCACGGTGAACTGGGACCGGCCGGAGAGCAACGGCGGGGAGCCGCAGAACCCGGCGCCGTCGCTGAGCTTCGCCGAGGCGCCAGCGGACGCGCACGGCGGCGCGACGCCGGCTGCCGCCGCGGCCCGGGCGTCCGGCTCGGGCGGTGACGTCCTCGCCCGGATGCTCGGCGTCGTCGGCGTCGTCCTCGGCGGCGGAGCACTGGCGGTCGCGGTGCTGACGGGGCGGCGTCGTGGACCGGCGTAGGGCCGGCGCCGTCGCGGTGCTGACGCTCGTCGCGACTGCCGTGGTCGCGGCGTTCGCGGCGCCGTCGGCCGCCTCCGCGCACGACGTGCTCGTCGGCACCGCGCCGAAGGCCCGCAGCACCGTGACCACGCCGCGGTCGACGGTGACGCTGACCTTCGGCGACCCCGTCCAGACCTCGTTCGCCGAGGTCGTCGTCACCGACAGCGGCGGCGACAGGCTCAGCGTGGGCAAGCCCGACGTCGTGGACGACACGGTCACGCAACGGATCCAGCCGTTCCGCACCACCGGTGCCTACCGCGTGTCCTGGCGCATCGTGTCGGCGGACGGGCATCCGGCGTCGGGGACGTTCGCGTTCATCGTGGGCAGCGGCGCGGTGTCGACGGCGGCGCCGACCGGGTCCGCCCCGGCGACCACACCGGCGCAACGGCAGGCGGGCGACGCGCAGAGCGGGTCGTTCCTGCAGCGGCACGGCGTGCACGTGCTGATCGGGCTCGTCATCGTGGTCGTCGGGGGCGGCATCCTCGTGTGGGAACGGCGTCGACGCAGTGGCTGAGCAGGCGACGACACGTCGGGTCGGGCTGCCGTGGGCCTACCTCCTCGGCGTGCTGGCGGCGGGCGGGCTGACGCTGGTGGTGGTGCTGCTCGTGGGCGGCGGCGCGCCCGAGCGACCGCCGCCCGGCCTGCCGGACGCCGGCCCGGTCGTCGGGTGGGCGCTGCCGGTCAGCCGCTTCCTCGCGGACGCCGCCGGCGTCCTCGTCGCGGGCACGACGCTGGTCGCGGCCGCGCTGCTGCCGGCGGGGGAGAAGGGCGCGCTCGAGCCGGCCGCAGGGCGGTCGGTCCGCACGGCCGCCGTCGCCGCGGGCGTGTCCGTGGTCGCGACGGCGGCCGAGCTGGTCTTCACCTACGCCGACTTCCTCGGCATCCCGGCCGGCCAGGCGGTGGGAGGCCCCGGCATCTCGTCGTTCGTCGTGGACACGGTGCAGGGCCGCACCCTGCTGGTGCAGATCCTGCTGTCCGGCGTCGTCGTGCTCGCCGCCGCGTCCGTACGCACCGCGCGCGGCGCCGGCTGGCTGTCGCTGGCCGCGTTCGTCGCGGTGACCGGGCCCGCGCTCGCGGGCCACGCGGCGTCGTCGTCGGACCACGCGCTCGCGCAGACCAGCCTGGTGCTGCACCTGCTCGGGGTGTCGGCGTGGGTCGGCGGGTTGGCCGGGGTGTGCCTGGCGGCCCGGGTGCCGGGCGCACCGCTGCGGACCCTGGCCACGCGGTTCAGCTGGCTGGCGCTGTGGTGCGTGGTCGCCGTCGGGATCAGCGGGCTGGTCAACGCGTGGCTGCGGCTCGGCTCGTTCGGCGAGGTGGCCGGTTCGTCGTACGGGCTGCTGGCGCTGGGCAAGCTGTTCGCGCTCGTGCTGCTCGGCACGTTCGGCTGGCTGCACCGGACGCGTACGCTGCCGCGGCTGGAGGACGGCTCGCGGCGGCCGTTCGTCCGGCTGGCCGCGGTCGAGGTGGCCGTGATGGCCGCGACGGTCGGTCTCGCCGTCGGGCTGTCGCGCACGCCCACGCCGTACACGGGCCAGCGGTCCACGTCGGCTGCCGAGTCGCTGCTCGGCTATCCGCTGCCGCCGCCGCCGACGGCGGCACGGCTGTTGTTCGACGCGCACGTCGACGCGACCTGGCTCGGCATCCTCGTCGTCTGCGCCGCGCTGTACGCCACCGGCACGCGGGTGCTCGCCCGACGCGGCGACCGGTGGCCGGTCGGCCGGTCCGTGGCGTGGTACGGCGGTCTCGCGGTGGTGCTGCTGATGACGTCGGGCGGCGTCGGCCGGTACGCGCCGGTGCTGTTCAGCGTGCACATGGTGCAGCACATGGCGCTCAACATGGTCGCGCCGATCCTGCTGGTGCTCGCCGCGCCGGTCACCTTGGCGCTGCGCGCGCTGCCCGCTCGCGCGGACGGCGGCGGCGTGCGGCGCCTGCTCGTCGACGTGCTGCACAGCCGCGTGGTCCGAGTGCTCACGCACCCGCTGGTCGCGACGGCGGTCTTCGTGACGGGGCTGTACCTCGTGTACTTCAGCGACGTCTACGACTTCCTGATGGAGGACCACTGGGGTCACTTCCTCATGCAGGCGCACTTCCTGCTGTCCGGCGCGCTGTTCTTCTGGGTGCTCGTCGGCGTCGACCCGGGTACGCGGCGGCTGCCGTTCCCCTTCCGGATGGGGCTGATGCTGGCCGTGATGGCGATGCACGCGTTCTTCTCGGTCGCGCTCATGTCGTACGGGACGGTGATCGGTGCCGCGTACTACGCCGCGCTCGACCGCCCGTGGAGCACCGACCTGGTCGCGGACCAACGGCTCGGCGGCGGCATCGGCTGGGCATTCGGCGAGGTGCCCACGCTGCTGGTGCTGGCCGCGATGTTCGTGCAGTGGATACGCGCGGACCGGCGCGAGGCGGAGGCGTACGACCGCATGCTCGACCGCCGAGAACGCGCCGGCGGGGACGGCCCGGCGCGGCCCGGTTGACCGTGTCCGCGGCCTATGGCGTGGGCTCGCGGCGCAGCAGGTCGCGGATCTCCGTGAGCAGCTGGACGTCCGCGGGGATCTCCTGCGGCGCCTCGGGCTCTTCCTTCCTGAGCCTGCGGTCGCGGCGCTCCCTGAGCTTGTTGATCGGGAGCACGACGAGGAAGTAGATGACCGCCGCGACGAGCAGGAAGTAGATGACGGTCGAGACGAACGCGCCCCAGTCGAACTTCACGTCGTTGATGGTGATGGCGCCGGCCACCTTGCCACCGCCCGCGAGCAACTTGATGAGCGGGTTGATGAACGAGTTGACCAGCGCCGTGACCACGGCGGTGAACGCGGCACCTATGACGATGCCCACGGCCATGTCGACGACGTTGCCGCGCATGATGAATTCGCGAAAGCCCTTCACCGGGCCGCCCCCTTCTCTCGGTCGACGGGAACCCCGGAGAACGTCTATCAGAGCGGGGAGGCGTGAGCGAGCGCGCACGCCGGACACCTGCGTCTCGGTTCCGGTGACACATCGGTCGCGAGCCGATAGTGTGCGTGCAACGGCCGTCGACTGCGAGGGGTGGTCCGGTTGGCGCGAGCCGCCGCGCGGTGGAAGCTCCTCGCAGCAGTGGTGGCGGCCGTCCTGGCCGCCACTGGCGTACTCGTGGTCGTGCACCTGCGGCCCACGCCGCGGCTGTACTCCGAGGGCATCGCCGTCGGCACGCACGGCGACGCCGTCCCGATCCAGCCGCGGACGCGCGGCCGTTTCGTGCCGGGCACGAGCTACTTCGTCGCGACCACCCGCGCCGTCCACGGGCGGTACGCCGAGCCGACGGCGTCGGGCGTACGGGAGTCGCGGGCGTGGCTCCAGCGCAGCGGCCGGGTGCTGGCGTACGGCGGGTACAGCGAGCTGGTGGAGCGCGCGCTGCTCGACTTGAGGCTCTCGACCGCGGGCAACGGCGCGCTCATGGCGTCCCCGCAGGGGCCGTGGCGCTACGTCTGGCCGCGCGACGCGGCGTTCGCCGTCGCCGCGCTCAGCGCCACCGGTCACCACGACGACGCCGAGCGGATCCTGTCCTTCCTGCTCGACGTCTGCCCGGCGCGCGGCGTCTGGCAAGCGAGGTACCTCGTGAACGGGTCCGGCCGGGTGCCCGACGAGCGGCCGACGCAGCTGGACAGCTCGGGCTGGGTGCCGTGGGCGACGTGGGTGTGGTTCACCACGTCGCCGCACTCGGCCCACGCCAGGGCTCTGCTCGCCAGGCTGTGGCCGATCGTCGCGCGTTCGGCGGACGCGGCCGCGGGCCCGTCCGGTGACCCGGCGCTGCCCGCCCCGTCGTCGGACTACTGGGAGATGCGGGAGAAGAAGGTCACGCTGGGCACGGTCGGGCCGCTCGTGGTCGGGTTGCGGGCGGCCGCGGCACTTGCGCGGGCGACGGGCCACGGCGTCCAGGCCGCGCGGTGGTCGGACAGCTCCCGCCGGCTCGCGGGCACGGTCGCGCAGACGTTCGGCATGCACGGCTATCCGCGCACGATGCCGGACGGCGGCGCGGACGCGGCGGTGACCTTCCTCGCGCCGCCGTTCACGGCGCCGAGCGGCGCGATGAGCAAGGCGGTCGCCGACACGGCGTCGCTGCTCTCCGTGCCGAACGGCGGCGTCCGCCCGGGCACGGCGTGGGTTGGCGACGGGGCCTGGACGCCCGAGGTGGCGCTGTTCGCGCTCGCGGCCGCGGGCGTCGGAGACCGCCGTCAGGCCGCAACGCGGCTGGACTGGCTCGGGCGCCACCGCACGTCGACGGGGACGGTCGCGGAGAAGGTCGGGCCGGACGGCAGGCCGCTGTCGGTCGCGCCGCTCGCGTGGACCGACGCGCTCGTGGTGCTCAGCGTGGCGAAGCTCGCGACGAACCTCGACCTTGCGCCACCGGCCTGACGAGCCCGTCGTCAGCCGGGCTGGAGGGTGACCGAGAGCCGGGAGCCTGCGGCGGCGCGGGTGAGCGCGGCCGCCTGCTCGGGTGTCGCGGCGACCACCACGAGGGTGCCCGAGCCGTCGGGGGTGTCGGTGGTCCCGGGCAGTGAGACGACGCGGACCCTCGCCGCGATCACCCTGGCCGGGCCCGTCGCGTCCAGCCCTGCGGCGGTCGGCACCGCGAGCACGTCGACGAGCGAGCCGGGCCGCAGCAGCGACGCGACACCCGGGTCGGCGATGCGCACCGGCGTGCCGACCCTGTCGGGACCGTAACCGCGGGCGGACGACTCGCCGACCAGCCGGACGTCGGTCAGCGTCTCGCCACGGCGTACCGGCGCCGCGAGCACGTGCCCGACGGCGTCGCGTGCCTCGGCCAGCGCGCCGTCGGGCACGGCGGACGCCGGCACCTGGCGCACCCGGACGTCCCGGGTCGACAGGTGACTGCCCGCGGTGAGGTCGCGCACGGCGGTGACGACGCCGGTGGTCGCGGGCGGTTCGGGACGGACCGCGCCGACGGCCAGCGCCGTCGCGGCGGCGGCGAGGGTGGCGGCGAGCAGCCGCCGGTGCTTCGACACCGCGCGCCTGAGGTCGCGCAGCAGCCGGCGTCGTCCTGACGAGGAGGTCTTGGCGGCCATGGCTCAGGGCAGCTCGAACGGGAGCCGGATGCCGTCCAGGACGTCCGCGCAGGGGCACGCGCGGTCGAGCGGCAGCCGGGCGGCGATCCGCGCGACCAGCTCGCGCAGCGCGACGACGTTCTGCTCGAACACCCGCAGCACCTCGGCGTGGGTGACGCCCTGGCCCGCCTCGATGCCGGCGTCGAGATCGGTGACGAGCGCGATGGTCGTGTAGCAGAGGGCCAGCTCGCGGGCCAGCGTCGCCTCGGGCAGCGCGGTCATGCCGACGATCGACCAGCCCTGTGCGGCGTACCACTGCGACTCCGCCCGGGTGGAGAACCGCGGCCCCTCGACGACCACGAGCGCGCCGCCGTCGACCGCGTCGCGCCCCGCCTCGCCCGCGACGGTGAGTGCGGCCTTCCGCCCCTCGGGACAGTACGGATCGGCGAACGAGACGTGCACGGCGCCGTTCTCGTAGAACGTGGAGGGACGCCCGGAGGTGCGGTCGACGAGCTGGTCGGGGACGACCAGCCGGCCGGGCCCGACGTCGGGCCGCAGCGACCCGACCGCCGAGG
>JAFMQP010000307.1 GCA_017354575.1 Acidothermales bacterium
GCCGTGGACGATCCGCCAGTACGCCGGCTTCGCGACGGCCGAGGAGTCCAACCGCCGCTACCACCAGCTCATCGAGCACGGCACCACCGGCCTCTCGGTGGCGTTCGACCTGCCGACGCAGATGGGCTACGACTCGGACGCGCCGATCGCGTCCGGCGAGGTGGGCAAGGTCGGCGTCGCGATCGACTCGGTCGACGACATGCGCCGGCTGTTCCACGGCATCCCGCTCGGCGAGGTCTCGACGTCGATGACCATCAACGCCCCCGCGGCGATCCTGCTGCTGCTGTACCAGCTGGTCGCCGAGGAGCAGGGCGTCGACCCCGCGCGGCTCACCGGCACCGTACAGAACGACGTGCTCAAGGAGTACATCGCGCGCGGCACGTACATCTACCCGCCGAAGCCGTCGCTGCGGCTGGTCGCGGACTCGTTCCGCTACTGCCGCGAGGAGCTGCCGCGGTGGAACACCATCTCCATCTCCGGCTACCACATGGCCGAGGCGGGCGCGACGCCCGTGCAGGAGATCGCGTTCACGCTGAGCAACGCGGTGGCGTACGTCGAGGCCGCGCTCGCCGCGGGGATGGCGGTGGACGAGTTCGCGCCGCGGCTCTCCTTCTTCTTCGTGGCGCGGACGACGCTGCTCGAGGAGGTGGCGAAGTTCCGTGCGGCGCGGCGGGTGTGGGCGTACCTGATGCGGGACCTGTTCGGCGCGCGCGACCCGAAGTCGCAGATGCTGCGGTTCCACACCCAGACGGCGGGCGTCCAGCTGACCGCGCAGCAGCCCGAGGTCAACCTGATCCGGGTCGCCGTGCAGGCGCTCGGCGCGGCGCTGGGCGGCACGCAGTCGCTGCACACGAACTCCTACGACGAGGCGATCGCGCTGCCCACGGAGAAGGCCGCGCGGCTGGCGCTGCGCACCCAGCAGGTACTCGCGAACGAGACCGACCTGACCCGTACCGTCGACCCGTTCGCCGGCTCGTACGCCGTCGAGTCGATGACCGACGAGATCGAGCGCGGGGTGCTGGAGCTGATGGACCGGGTCGCCGCGTTCGGCGGCGCCGTCGAGGCGATCGAGCACGGCTTCCAGAAGGACGAGATCGAGCAGTCGGCGTACCAGGTCGCGAAGCAGCAGGAGTCCGGCGAGCGGGTCGTCGTCGGCGTCAACAAGTACCGGCTGGACACCGAGGACCCGTACGAGCCGATGCGCGTCGACCCGGCCATCGAGGCGCAGCAGGCCGCGCGTCTCGCGGCCCTGCGCGCCGACCGCGACGGCGACGAGGTGCGCAAGCGGCTGGACGAGCTAGCCGCGGCGGCGTCCGGCGACGCGTGCGTGCTGTACCCGATGCGGGAGGCCCTCCGCGCCCGCGCGACCGTCGGTGAGGTCAGCGACGCGCTCCGCGAGGTGTGGGGCGTCTACCAGCCCCCGTTCTGACCTCACACGGCGCGGCCGGCACTTCACATGGCGCGGCCCGACTTCACATGGCGCGGCCGTCACTTCCCACGACGAACCAGGGCTTCCCACGACCTGCAGGTCGTGGGAAGCCCTGGTTGATCATGAGAACATGATCAACCAGGGGCCCGTGCTCGCGGTGTGTCGCGGTGTGTCGCCGGGCGAGCGCGATGCGGGGGTTGGTGACGGATCGTTACAACAGCCTGGCAGAATGACCAGGATGAACCATGCCCCGGTTCACTCGACCGCGCCCGTTCCCGAGCAGGTACTCGCCGATCTCAGCGCGTTCGTCGAGGAACACGAGCACGATCTCGTCACGCTGCGTCGCGACCTGCATCGCCACCCCGAGCTGGGTGACCAGGAACGCCGCACCACGGCGCTGATCGTCGACCGGTTGCGTGCGGCCGGACTGCACCCCGTCGTGCTCCCGACCGGCACCGGCGTCGTCTGCGACGTCGGTCCCGACAGCGACGCCAAGGTCGCCCTCCGGGCCGACATCGACGCGCTGCCGCTGCCCGACGAGAAGGACGTCCCGTACCGGTCCGCCGTCGACGGCGTCTGCCACGCGTGCGGCCACGACGTGCACACGACGATCCTGATGGGCACGGCGTTGTTCCTCGCCCGCGAGGCGGAGGCCGGCCGGCTGCCCGCCGGCGTCCGGCTGCTGTTCCAGCCCGCCGAGGAGGTCATCCCCGGCGGCGCCGAGTTCATCGTCAACACCCCTGTGCTCGACGGCGTGAGCGGGATCTACGCCGTCCACTGCGATCCCACGCTGCCGGTCGGCAAGGTCGGGCTGCGCGTCGGCGCGATCACCGCGTCCACCGACCGTGTCCGCATCGCGTTGTCCGGCCCCGGCGGGCACACGTCCCGGCCGCACCTCACCGCCGACCTCGTCTACGCGCTTGGCGCGATGATCACCCAACTGCCCGCTGCACTTTCCCGCCGCGTCGACCCGCGGGCCGGCATGGCGCTGGTGTGGGGACGCGTCGAGGCCGGGCGCGCGTCCAACGCGATCCCCGACCGCGGCGAGATCGAGGGCACGCTGCGCTGCCTCGACGACGCCGTCTGGCACGACACTCCGGACCTCGTGAAGACGCTGGTGGAGTCGATCGCGGCGCCGTTCGGCGTCGGCGTCGACCTGCACTACCACCGCGGCGTGCCGCCGGTCGTCAACGACGCCGGCTGCGTCCGCGTGCTCGAGGCCGCGGCCACCGAGGCGATCGGGCCCGAGGCGGTCGGGCCCACCCGGCAGAGCCTGGGCGGCGAGGACTTCGCCTGGTACCTCGACCGCGTGCCCGGCGCGCTCGCCCGGCTCGGCACCCGGCACGTCGACGGCGACGTGGACGTCGACCTCGACATCCACAGGGGCACCTTCGACGTCGACGAACGCGCCATCGGCGTCGGCGTGAAGCTGATGGCGACCGCGGCGTACCGGGGCAGGCGGGAACCGCAGCTCTCGCGCCGCTGAAAGCGGTATCGGCGGGTGGTCGGACGGTTGCTCGCATCCGAATCTAGATAACGGAGCGATGTCGAACGCGCCCTTCTGGTTGGGCGGACCTTTCCGAGCGGCTATCGTCCCTCCGTCCGGCTCGTAGACCCGACCGGCGTGGAGACGGGTACCTAGACGTGGCGTCCGCGCGATGCGCGCGGGCGAGGGAGGAGACACCCCGTGCGGCGTGTCGTGAAACTGGCCTCGATCGGCCTCATCGGAGCCCTGGCGATCGCCGGGTGTGGACAGAAGCCGACGAGCGGCGGCTCTGGCAGCAGCGCGTCCGCGGGCGGCAAGAAGCTGAAGGCCTGCATGGTGCTCGACATCGGGGGTGTCGACGACCGCTCCTTCAACCAGTCCTCCTGGGCTGGTCTCACCGAGGCCAAGAAGCAGAACTCCGGGATCGACCCGAGCTACGTGTCGTCGACCTCCCAGAACGACTACACGCCGAACCTGAACGCCGAGGTCAACAAGGGCTGCGGCGTCACCATCGCGGTCGGCGGCCTGATGTCCGCCGCGGTCAAGAAGGTGGCGGGGCAGCACAAGGACAAGAACTTCGCCGAGGTGGACGCCCCGTCCTCCGGTCCGAACGTGTACGGCCTGCAGTACAACACCGCGGAGGCGGCGTTCCTCGGCGGCTACCTCGCCGCCGGCATGACCAAGTCCGGCAAGGTGGCGACGTTCGGCGGCCTGCCGATCCCGCCGGTCACCATCTACATGGACGGCTTCTGGGAGGGCGTGCAGTACTACAACAAGCAGAACAACAAGCGCGTCCAGGTGCTCGGCTGGAACGAGAAGAACCAGAAGGGCGGCACGTTCGCGCAGTCGTTCACCGACCAGGGCAAGGGCCGCTCGATCAGCGCGTCGTTCATCCAGCAGGGCGCCGACATCGTCTTCCCGGTCGCCGGCGGCACCGGTCTCGGCGCGGGCGCCGCGGCCCAGGCGTCCGGGGGCAAGGCGAACGTGATGTGGGTCGACACCGACGGCTGCGTCAGCGCCGCCCAGTACTGCAAGTACTTCATCACCAGCGTGACGAAGAACATCACCGACTCGGTCAAGGAGTACGCCACCCAGTCCGCCGACGGCTCCCCGCCGAAGGGCAACTACGTAGGCGACCTGAAGAACGACGGGGTCGGGCTCGCGCCGTTCCACCAGTTCGACTCGAAGGTGCCGAGCAAGCTGAAGTCGCAGCTCGACTCGATCAAGCAGGACATCATCTCCGGGAAGATCAAGATCACCTCACCGGCACAGCCGAAGGCGTGACGCGCGGAGTTGTCAGGCTCTCACCGGGCGACAACCCTGTGAGAGCCTGACAAGGCCGGATCGGGGAGGTGCACGCTGAAACTGGAACTTCGGGGCGTCACGAAACGCTTCGGCTCCCTGGTGGCGAACGACCGGGTCGACCTGACCGTCGAGCCGGGGGAGATCCACGGCCTGCTCGGTGAGAACGGCGCAGGCAAGAGCACCCTGATGAACGTCCTGTACGGCCTCTACGAGCCGGACGAGGGCGAGATCGTCATCGACGACGACCCGGTGAAGTTCCGTGGGCCCAAGGACGCCATGGCCGCCGGGATCGGCATGGTGCACCAGCACTTCATGCTCGTGCCGGTCTTCACCGTCGCCGAGAACGTCGCACTGGGCAACGAGTTCACCAACCTCGGGTTCCTCGACCGGCGCAGGATCCGCCGCAACGTGGCCCGGATCTCGCAGGAGTACGGTCTCGACGTGCCGCCGGACGCGCTGGTCGCCGACCTCGCCGTCGGCGTCCAGCAGCGGGTCGAGATCGTGAAGGCGTTGGTACGCAACGCGCGGGTGCTCGTGCTCGACGAGCCGACCGCCGCCCTGACGCCGCAGGAGACCGACGGCCTGATGGCCGTCATGCGCAACCTGCGCGACGCCGGCACGTCGATCGTGTTCATCACTCACAAGCTG
>JAFMQP010000308.1 GCA_017354575.1 Acidothermales bacterium
GTGGAGGTGGAGGGGCAGCGGATGAAGCTGTCCAACCTCGACAAGGTGCTCTACCCCGAGTCGGGGTTCACCAAGGCCGAGGTCATCGACTACTACACCCGGATCGCACCGGTCGTCCTCCCGCACCTGCGCGACCGCCCGGCCACGCGCAAGCGCTACCCCGACGGCGTGGACGCCGAGCCGTTCTTCGAGAAGAACGCGCCGTCGCACACGCCGGCATGGGTGCGTACCGAGCAGCTGCCCACGCCCGGCAGCACGCTTGGCCGCGACACCGCCAACTTCGTCGTGGTCGACGACCTGCCGACCCTCGTCTGGTGCGCGAACCTCGCCGCGCTGGAGCTGCACATCCCGCAGTGGCGGGTCACGCCGGACGGCGGGCGCGGCGACGCCGACCTCGTCGTGTTCGACCTCGACCCCGGGCCGCCCGCGACGGTCGTCGAGTGCTGCCGGGTGGCGTTGTGGCTGCGTGACGCGCTCGCCGGGGACGGCCTGGAGGCGTGGCCGAAGACGAGCGGGCGCAAGGGCATGCAGCTCTACGTGCCCGTCCGCGACACACCGGCCGAGCGCACGTCCGCCTACGCCAAGCGGCTCGCGGAGAAGCTCGAACGCGCGCATGCCGAGCTGGTCGTCTCGCGGATGGCGAAGAAGCTGCGCGGCGGCAAGGTGTTCATCGACTGGAGCCAGAACAACGCGGCGAAGACGACGGTGGCGCCGTACTCGCTGCGCGCCGCGCCGGAGCCCACCGTCTCCACACCGATCGCCTGGGACGAGGTCGAGGCGTGCAGGGAGGTCTCCGACCTGCGGTTCCTCGCCGGCGACGTGCTGGCGAGGGCGGACGAGGACGGCGACCTGTTCGAGCCCCTGCTCGCGTCCAGGCGTCCGCCACTCCCGTGAGGGGGTGCGCTGGTCAGGGCCGGACGAGGCCGCTGCGGTAGGCGAGCACGACGAGCTGGGCGCGGTCGTGCAGGCCGAGCTTGGCCATCGCGCGGCCGAGATGGGTACGGACGGTCGCCGGGCTGAGGTACAGCCGCCGCCCGATGTCGTCGTTCGAGAGGCCCTCGGCCGCGAGGACCATCACCTCGCGCTCCCGTTCGGTGAGCACGGAAAGCCGCGCCCCGTCCTCCGGCGGGGACGACGGGACCCGCGCGACGAACTGCCGGATCAACTGCCGGGTCACCCGCGGGCTGAGCAGCGCCTCGCCCGCGGCCACGACCCGGATCGCGTCCCGGAGCGCGTCCGGCTCGACGTCCTTGCCCAGGAAGCCGCTCGCCCCGGCGCGCAGCGCGCCGGCGACGTACTCGTCCAGCTCGAACGTGGTCAGGACGACGACCCGCACGTCCGGGTGCAAGGCGACGATCCGCCTGGTCGCGTCGATGCCGTCCATGCCGGGCATGCGGACGTCCATCAGCACCACGTCGGGGGAGGTCGCCCGCGTCATCCGCACCGCGGTCGCGCCGTCGGCGGCCTCGCCCACGACCTCGATGTCGCCGCTGTGCTCGAGCAGCCCGCGGAAGCCGGCGCGGACGAGGTGCTGGTCGTCGGCGAGCAGCACGCGGATCGTCATCGGGCACCGTCTAGCGGCAGGCTGGCCTGCACCAGGAACCCGCCCTGCTCGGACCTGCCCGTCCGGAACGTACCGCCGAGGGCCGCGACGCGCTCGGCCATGCCGGCGATGCCGTGCCCGGGAGCAAAGCCCACGCCATCGGGCCCGTGCCCGTCGTCCGCGACCTCGACGCGCAGCTCGTCCGGCCCGTACCGCACGGTCACGTCGGCATGCCCTGCGCCCGCGTGGCGCACGACGTTGGTGAGCGACTCCTGCACGACGCGGAACGCGGACAGGTCGACGACGCCGGGCAGCGGGCGCGGCGTGCCGACCACGCGCGTGGTCACCTCGAGTCCGGGCCGGCCGGCGAGCGAGGCGAGCGCGTCGAGCTCGGCCAGCCCGTGCCGCAGCGCGGGCGGCTCGCCCGGCGCGTCCGCCCGCAGCAGCGAGACCGTGGCCTTCAGCTCGGCCATCGCGTCCCGCGCGGCCGCTCGCACGACGCCCAGCGACTCACGTGCCCGGTCCGGATGGTCGTCGAGCACGTCCGCGGCCAGGCCGGCGTGCACGGCGATGGCCGACACCGAGTGGCCGACGATGTCGTGCACCTCACGCGCGATGTGCAGGCGCTCCTCGGCGACCCGGCGTGCGGCGTCGCGATCACGCTGCGCCTCCACCTCGGCCAGCCGGTCGGCCGCCTCGGCGAGCCGCACCCGGCGGCTCCTGACCACCTCGCCGAGCAGGATCACCACGACGAGCAGGGCGGCGTCCTGGGGTATCACCGTGAGCAACCCTGCGATCTCGTGCAGCCGGAAGCCGACGACGACCACGGCCGCCACGACGTAGCACCCCGCGACACCGGCACACCAGCGCAGGTGCCCGCGGACGGCCGCCGTGTACAGCGGAACGGACAGCGGCACCACCGGCTGGATCCCCGGGTAGCGCGCCGCGTAGTAGGCGAACAGCAGCACGGCGGCGGCGAGCAGCACGCCGAGCGGACAACGGCGCCGGACCACGAGCACCGCGGCCGTCGCGACCCCGAGCAGGTACGCGAACACGTCCGGCGCACGCGAGTGCGGCTCGCTCGCGACGGCGATCGCGACGCAGACCGCGACCGCCATCGCGGCCGCGACCGCGACGTCGACCACCGGCGCCGGGACGCCGCGCAGGACGGCGAGACGCCGGATCACCGTGCCCATGCCACAAACCGTACGGGACCGCACGCGCTCCGGCGTACGTCAGCGTGCGTACGCCGGCGCCGTCAGCTGCCGTAGCCGACGACCGGTCCGTGGCTGACGCGCCGAGACGCCTGCCGTCCCTAGCGTTCCCTCGAGGCAGCGCACAGACGGGGAAGGCCGATGGAACAGCTACCGGATCTACGGTGAGCGGGCCCGCAGCGCGCAGCGGCGCCGCTTCGCCTGCGGTTCGCGATCAGCCTGCACCGCCACGACCTCGAGCACGAGCACACGGCGACGACGGCCGGCTTCCGCACCCACCGCTGAATCCGAGGTACCCCTCATGACCCGTTCCGATGCCGTACCCGCCGTGGTCGCCGCCGCGCGGATGCCCGGCCACGAACGGCTGTGGCGCGTCTTCCTCGCCGTGGCGATCGTCGGCGGACCGCTCGGCGTCGATGTCGGCGGCGCGCTCGCGCCGTCCATCCACGGGAACGGGCGGGAGACCATCGCGGCGAACGCGGCGGCGAGCGCCGCCGTGAACGACGGCCACCTCGTCGCCTTCGTCGTCGCGTCGTTCCTGCTCCCGGTCGGGGCGCTCGGGCTCGCGTGCCTCGCGTACCCGAGGTCGCCGTGGCCGGCGACCATCGGCGGCCTGCTCGGGTTCGTCGGCTGGGTGCCGTACGCCGCGCTGACCGCGCTCGACGACCTCGCCCGCGCCATGGCCGGGCTGCCAGGCAGCGGTTCGTACGCGACGCTGCTGGACCGGTTCACCGTCGACCCGACGATGAACGCCTATCTGCTGATCTACGTCGCCTGCCACCTGGTGGCGTACGTGCTGCTGGGCGTGGCCCTGTGTCGCGCACGCGTGATCCCCGTGTGGGCGGCGGTCGCGATGATCGCGAGCAGCCCGGTGACGATCCTGGCGTTCGCGCTGCCGGGCCGGGTCGGTGGTGACAGGGGCGGTCTCGTCACGCTCGCGATCGGGTGCACCGCGTTGACCCTGCTCGTGGTCGGGAGCCTGCCCGCGGCTCGCGCCATGCTCGCCGGAGAGACGAGCCGATGACGCGGCCCTGGCGACACCGGGCGTCGGCGGTGGGGACTAGCCTGAGAGATCCAGGCAGTCGTCCGCCACCGTGCTCGACAGCGCAGGAACGGAGCGTCTCGATGTCCGACCTCGACCCCCGTCCCGTCACCGAAGAGGACTACGCCGAGTCCGGCGAGCCCTTCGACACCAGCCCCGAGGCGGACGCCGCCGACGCCGCCGAGCAGCGCCGGGACGTCCGGCCCGAGGACGCGTCCCGGAACCGTCCGTACGTCAGCCGCGACGACGTCGACCCCGCCGACGCCGCCGACCAGGAGGCCGAGGTCGAGGTGGACGACGAGGACTACCGGTAGCGTTGCCCCTGGACCCGCGAGCCGGCGCGGGCGGGAGGCAGAGGTGAGGGCGTGACGAGCTCGGCGCAGGACACCCGGTCCCGCAGCACGCGCATGCCGCGGTCGGCCCGGCGCAAGCAGCTGCTGCACGCCGCCAGGGAGACGTTCGTCGCCCAGGGCTACCACGCGGCGGCGATGGACGACATCGCCGAGCGGGCCGGCGTCAGCAAGCCCGTCCTGTACCAGCACTTCCCCGGCAAGTTCGAGCTGTACCTCGCGCTCATCGACGAGCACACCGCCGAGCTGGTCGACCGGGTCCGCGGCGCCCTGCGGTCGACCACCGACAACAAGCAGCGGGTCGAGGCGACGCTCACGGCGTTCTTCGACTTCGTCGAGCACGAGGGTGAGGCGTTCCGGCTGGTCTTCGAGTCGGACCTGCGCAGCAACGCCGACGTCGCCGAACGGCTCGACGGCGCGCTCGAGTCGTGCGCCGAGCTCGTCGGGCAGGTGATCGCCGAGGACACCGACGTGTCCGCCGACGCCGCCCGGCTGATGGCCCGCGGCATCGTCGGGTACGCCGAGGTCAGCGCGCGGTACTGGCTCGCGCAGGGCGGCCGGGTCAGCAAGGAGGAGGCCGTCGGCGTGCTCGCGCGGCTCACCTGGCGCGGCATCAGCGGCTGGCCCCGCACGCCGTGACCGTGCAGGTGGGTAACCTCTCGGGTGCGGGTCGGCACCCGCGTCCTGAACCCCGCTAG
>JAFMQP010000309.1 GCA_017354575.1 Acidothermales bacterium
GGACGTCTTCGCGGCCACGGGCGGCGGCGGCCGCCTCACCGCGCCCGCCGTCGACCTCGCGGTCGCGCTCGCGATCGCGAGCGCCGTCACCGACCGTCCCGTGCCCGCGGGCGCCGTCGCGGTGGGCGAGGTCGGCCTCGCGGGCGAGGTCCGCCGGGTGCCCGACCTGCGGCAGCGGCTGGCCGAGGCGGTGCGGCTCGGCTTCCGGCATGCGCTCGTCCCGCCCGACCCCGGACCCGTCCCCGACGGCATCGAGGTGGTCGAGGTGGGCGACCTCGGCGCGGCGCTGCTCGCCCTGGGCATGACCGCGGACCTGCCGTCACGGCGTACCGACGCCCGCGCGGCGTACCCCGCCGCGCGAGGCGGCCGACCTGCGGGTTCCGGTCCGCGTGGTCGTCCCCGCGGGCCGCGGGGCTCCCGGCCGGTACACTTACGACCAATTTCACCGAATTCGCCGTGACCCCGACGGCGTCCGTGTGGCTCGCCGGGGACCCATCAACCGACACCCGGGGCGGACCGCACGTGGCAAAGGACTACGGCGACCTGTTGCGAGTGACGCTCACAGCGGTCGCGCCAGGTACGTCGCTTCGCGACGGGCTGGAACGGGTCCTGCGCGGCAACACCGGCGCGCTCATCGTGCTCGGCTACGACCGCGCGGTCGAGTCCCTGTGCACCGGCGGGTTCGAGATCAACGTGGAGCTCACCGGGCAGCGGCTGCGCGAGCTGGCGAAGATGGACGGCGCGATCGTCGTCGACAACACCCACGCCCGCATCCTGCGGGCGAACGTGCACCTGATGCCCGACCCGTCCATCCCCACGATGGAGTCGGGCACCCGGCACCGCACCGCGGCGCGGGTCTCGCTGCAGACGGGACGTCCGGTCGTATCGGTGAGCCAGTCGATGCGCATCATCCAGCTCTACGTCGGCGACCGCCGGCACGTCATCGAGCAACCGGCGACGATCCTCGCCAGCGCGAACCAGGCGCTGCAGACGCTGGAGCGCTACCGGCTGCGCTACGACGAGGTGTCCAGGGCGCTGTCGGCGCTGGAGATCGAGGACCACGTCACCATCAGGGACGTGTGCACGGTCGTGCAGCGGCTCGACATGGTGCGCAGGATCGCCGCCGAGATCGAGGGCTACGTCGTCGAGCTCGGCACCGACGGCCGGCTGCTGGCGTTGCAGGAGGGCGAGCTCGTCACCGGCATCGAACCGGACCGCGAGCTGGTCGTCCGCGACTACGTGCCCGGCAAGCCGGACAAGGAGACCGCCGTCGTGCTCGGCGCGCTCGAGGATCTCGGCGACACCGAGATGCTCGACATCACCTCGGTCACCCGGGCGTTCGGCTTCGGCGGCGGGGAGGTGCTCGACAGCACCGTGAGCCCGCGCGGCTACCGGCTGCTGGCGAAGCTGCCGCGGCTGCCTCAGGTGGTGTGCGACCGGCTGGTGCACCACTTCGGCGGGCTGCAGGAGCTGCTCGCGGCGAGCGTCGAGGAGCTGCAGAGCGTCGACGGCATCGGCGACCTGCGCGCCCGGTCGATCCGCGAGGGCCTCTCCCGCATCGCCGAGGTTTCCCTGGTCGACCGGTTCAGCTGACCCGGTTCAGTTCTTCTGCAGGACGAATACGGTGCGGTCGTTCGGCTTGGCCGCGTCGACCGTGCCGTCGAGGACGTAGTAGCCGGGCTTCGCGGTCACCGTCGTCTTCGCGCACCCCCGGACCGAACGGACCCGGTTCCACGTCGCGTTCGCCGTGTAGACGCCGCCGCTGGGCAGCTTGTGCAACTGGCTGCCGGGGCCCTTCGCGCAGTCCGTCGTGGACCACACGCGGTCGCTGCCGGAGTAGACCGTGACGCCGATCGCCTTGCTGCCGAGGTCGACGTAGCACGACGTCTTGTGCACGTTCACCAGGATGAGCGTGAACTTCGGCTGCTGCTTCGACGAGTAGAACTTCCTGTCGGCGCGTACGGTCACCCGCAGGTCGCTCGCCGGGCACAGCACCTTGCCGTTGCGCATGCTCGGCTTCGGCGACGTGGGCCCGGGCGCGGGCGTGGTGGCGCTGCCGGTGGGCGTCGCGCTGCCGCTCGCCGTGGGGGTGGGTGTCGGCGTGGGGCTCGCCGTGTCGGACGGAACGGTCGGCAGGCCGCTCGGCGAGCCCACGGCGCCGGTGGGCTGCTCGGCGCCGGAGTTCCGCGCGCACGCCCAGGCGATGCCGACGACGACCAGCAGGAGCACGCCGATGAGCACGACCCGGCGCCGCCAGTACGTGCTCGGCGGCAAGGGTCCCGACGGATTACGGACCGTGTCCACGGTTGTGACGATAAGCGCAACCGCGCGGATCGCTAAGGCGACACGCGCGGTAAGGAACGAATCCCCGTCTCCTGGGGCCTTTGCCCGGTGGCGTGCGAGGATCATCCGCGTGCACACATCCCCGCCCGTGACGCGCGTCGACGACCCTCTCGTCCGCGACGTCCTGCGGTGGTACGCGGCGAACGCGCGCGACCTGCCCTGGCGCCGGGCGGAGGCGTCGCCCTGGGCGGTCCTCGTCAGCGAGATCATGCTCCAGCAGACGCCGGTGGCGCGCGTGCTGCCAGCGTACGAGCGGTGGCTGCGCCGCTGGCCCGCGCCGGCCGACCTCGCCGCCGAGGAGCCGGGTGAGGCGGTCCGCGCCTGGGACCGGCTCGGCTACCCGCGTCGTGCGCTGCGCCTGCACGCCGCCGCACGCGCGATGGTCGCCGAGCACGGCGGCCGCGTGCCCGACTCGTACCAGGCCCTGCTCGCGCTCCCGGGCGTCGGCGACTACACGGCGGCCGCGGTGGCGTCGTTCGCGTTCCGCCGCCGCCACGTCGTCCTGGACACGAACGTGCGCAGGGTGCTGTCCAGGTCGCTTGCGGGGGAGGCCCGGCCCGCTCCCGCCCCGACGGCGGCCGAGCGGCGCCGTGCCGAGACGCTGCTGCCGGCGGACGGCGCGACGGCGGCGCGGTGGGCCGTCGCCGCGATGGAGTTCGGGGCCCTCGTCTGCACGGCCCGGACACCGGGCTGCGACCGGTGTCCGGTACGCCGCCGCTGCGCCTGGCGCGCGGCGGGCTTCCCCGACGACGGCGGGCGGCGGCGGACGCAGCGCTACGACGGCACCGATCGGCAAGCCCGCGGCCGGCTGCTGCGGGTACTGCGGGAGGCGCCCGCTTCGGTGCCCGGCGATGCGCTCGCCGCGGCGTGGGACGACGCCGGGCAGCGCGCCCGCGCGCTCGACGGCCTGGTCGCCGACGGTCTGGTCGAGCCGCTGGCCGGCGACCGCTACCGCCTGCCCCGCTGACGACCGACCGGCGGACGGTGGCACGGCGAGGTAAGGCGAGCGGAGATCGTCGACCAAGCCGCGTTGGGGGCGGCCCGCGCCCCTGCGAGCCGCCCCCAGCTGGCTCGCTGCCCGCGAGCCTTCCGGCGAAGCACACGCTGCCCCGAGAAATGCGCAGCCCCTGCCGGAGTCCAGCATGGATCAGAGATCCAGCGTGTTGGAGTATGAGCGTACCGCGATCCACAAGCTGTGGACGACGGTTTGTTCGATGGAGATCTGACGAATTTTGCCTTTATGCCCTCGGTGGGTGCTATAGGGCGTCGCGGGTGTGCAGCCGCGCCGGTCGGGTAGCGGCAGCAGCCGCACGACAGCGACGACGCCGAGAGGGGCGAGATGGAGCAGGACCTCGCGACACTGTGTGCGCACCGTGAGCGGCTCCGGGCCAGCCTGGCCGGCCGCGAGACGGTCGGCGACAACGCCGACCAGGCGCAGGCCGTCGAGGCGGCGATGGAGCTGGAACGCGTCGAACGCCGCATCGCCGACCTGACGACCGACGCCGCGTACGCCGACGCTCCCGGACCGTCCGCCGACGCCGTCTCGCTCGGCTCGGTCGCGACGCTCCGGTTCCCCGACGGCGGCGAGGAGCGGGTGCGGCTGTCCGCCCTGCCCGACGAAGACGCCGACCCGCCGGTGACGACGCCGGACAGCCCGATGGGCCGGGCGCTGCTGGGCCGGCGCACCGGCGACCCGGTGAGCTACGAAGCACCGTACGGCGAGGTGAACGCCGAGATAGCCGCGGTCCACCTCGCCGTGCCCCGTCGCCGCTGACCACGCGACACGGCACGGAGACGGCGAACGGCCCGCCTCCCGATGAGGACGCGGGCCGTTCGTGCTGCTTGAGCGGCTAGGACTGCTCGACGGCGCCGACGGGCGCGGCCTCGGGCAGCTCCGTGGTCTCCTTCGGCCTGCCGGTGAACGTGAACACGGCCTCGTCGCCCTCGCCCTCGACGTCGACCACCACGGTCTGGCCGGCCTGGACGTCGCCGTAGAGGATCTTCTCGCTGAGCGAGTCCTCGATCTCCCGCTGGATCGTGCGGCGCAGCGGCCGCGCGCCCATGACGGGGTCGAACCCCCGCTTGGCGATCAGGTCCTTGGCGACCTGGGTCAGCTCGATGGACATGTCCTGGTCACGCAGCCGCACGTCGACCTGGGCGATCATCATGTCGGTGATCCTGACGATCTCCGCCGGCCGCAGCTGGTGGAACACGATGATGTCGTCGACGCGGTTGATGAACTCGGGGCGGAAGTGGTGCTTCAGCTCCTCGTCCACCTTCGACTTCATCCGGTCGTAGTCGTCGGTCTCGTCGGCCGCCGACGCGAACCCGGTGGCGAACCCGCGCGAGATGTCGCGGGTGCCGAGGTTCGTCGTCATGATCACGACGGTGTTCTTGAAGTCGACGACCCGGCCCTGCGCGTCGGAGAGCCGGCCATCTTCGAGGATCTGCAGCAGCGAGTTGAAGATGTCCGGGTGCGCCTTCTCGACCTCGTCGAAG
>JAFMQP010000310.1 GCA_017354575.1 Acidothermales bacterium
GCGTCGCGTTGGTACCTCGTGCTCGCGTGGATCCTCGCCGGCGAGACCGCTGCGGCGGCGATGCTGGCGCTCGCCGTGTGGGTGCGCGACCGGAACCCGCTCGGCGCGACGGCGTCGCTCGTCGTCATGGTCATCTGCGCGGCCCCGGGGACGTTGCTGCGACTGTTGTCCGTCGTCGCCGCCATGCTCTCGGTGTACGACCGGATGAGCACACTGCCGAGGCTGGCGTCGTTCCGGCGCGTCACCTGACGAGCCACCGGATCCGGGTTCGTCGGCACGGCGCTCGCACCGTCGTGCCGTCTCCTCGTCCTCTACGGCGCGTGGGGATACGTGGACACCGACCTACGCCGGCTCGGGTATCCGCTCATAGCGCCGTCGTTCCAGGAGGCGACCTTCCTCAGCGAGACGCCCGAGGCGGAAGTGCGGTGGCGGCGTCGCGACCGTGTCGAAGGCACCCCCCAACCGGAGCGCCACCGTCACCCCGGCGAGCACGGCACCGACGACCACCACGCTGACGACGAGCCGACGGCGCAGCCTCCGGAGCCGTGGATCTCCACGCATCCTGGTGCTCCCGCGCCGAGGAAGAGGGCAGTTTAACCAATCGAGGCGGAGGCGACGCGGTCTCATGGAACTGTCCGTCCACCGCCTCGTGCGGCGGTAGCAGCTCACGCCGGTGCCGGCGAGGCCGGCCCCCTGGTCTCTGGCAGGACGTCTGTCGACGGATCGATGTTCTGGTTGGCGCGGAAGAGGTTGTCGGGGTCGTAGGTTCTCTTCACGGCGAGCAGGCGCGGATAGTTCTCGCCGTACGCGGCGCGCACCCGGCTCGGGCCTTCGTCGCCGAGGTTGTTGACGTACACCGCGTCCTCGAGGTGTGGCCGCATCGCCTGGAACAGCGCCTTGGTCCATTCGACGTTGCGTTGCGTGCCGGCCGCGTCCGGCCATTGCGACAGGATGAGGAAGTCGTACTGTTCGGCGCGGTGCGGGAACGCAGTCGCAGACGGCGGAACACGGCTGGCCACTCCGTGCATCTGCTGGAGGCCGATACCGCTCGCCGCGGAAGGCATGGAAGGGACGAACCGCAGCAGAGTCCCGATCGCGGCATCGGTCAGATCGCGTAGATATCCGGACTTCCAGTAGTGCAGTCGCCCATCGGGAAAGCCTGCGTCCCCGCCACTTTGCAGCGCGGCGTACGGCGTCGGCTGGATGCTGTCGGCCGTCGGAGACTGGAACGTGCGCAGCGGGCGCAGCAGCTGCTCGCCCTGGTCGAGCGGACCGCAGTAACACACGACGATCGACACCGTCGGCTCCCCGGCGGGACTCAGCGCGAGCGAAGCGGCCGTGGACAGCTCGTCCGGTGCCGCCTTGACGAACTCGTCGTAGAACCTCAGGACCCGCGGTGCCATGCTCAACGGGTAGGTCAGACCCCCGGCCAACACCAGGTCGACCGGATGAAGCCGGTACTCGAAGGAGGTGACGACGCCGAAGTTGCCACCGCCGCCTCGGATGCCCCAGAACAGGTCCTCGTTGTCATCCGCGCTGGCCCTCAGCAGCCGACCATCGGCGGTCGCGACCTCGGCGGCGATCAGGTTGTCACACGCGAGGCCATGGCGACCGTTCAGCCAGCCCAACCCACCGCCGAGCGTGAGCCCCGCGATCCCGGTCATGGACACGACCCCGAGCGTTGTCGCCAAACCCGAAGCCTGCGTGGCGGCGTCGAACTCGGCCAACGTGAGTCCGGGCTCGGCACGGACCGTGCGAGTCGCCGGATCGAGTGCCAACGCCTTCATCGCCGTCAGGTCAAGCATGACCGCGTCGTCGACGACGGCGCTCCCTGCGACATTGTGCCCGCCTGCCCGCACCGAGAGCCGTAGCCGATGATCACGGACAAACGTGATGGCGCGAACGACGTCGGCGGCGTCCGCGCATCGGGCCACGGCAAGAGGACGTCGATCGATCATGCCGTTGAATACCGCCCGCGATGCGTCGTAGCCGTCGTCGCCCGGACGCAGCAGCCGACCGCGCAGACCCGAGCCGAGATCGTCAAGATCGGCGCCCGTCACACCCGCTGCGCCAACGGCCATCGCACCCGCCCCCTCGAAGACCGGCCCTCGAACCGGATCCGCTCATGCCTCCGACCGGCGCATGGTGGCATGGCGATCTACGCCTGACGACGGGTTTCGCAGAATTGCAGCCGTACGGCCCCATTCCGAGGCGGACAGTATCCACGGGGCTCGAGCGAGCATCAGCTGCCGTCCGAGAGCTACTACGTGCGACGCCGTCGCGTTCGCGCCGCTACTAGTCCTTCTGCTCGACGCCAACGCCGACCGGCACGCCGGTGCAGGCGACGCCGTAGTATCCGTTGGGGCGACCGGGGCACGATCCGCTCATCTGTTGCTGCGTCGCAACGTCGCGGCCCCGAGCAGCAGAGCAACCGCGACGCAGCCGGCAATCACGACGAGGTCGCGCGCAGCCGTTGCCGTCACGTCGATGTGAGTGGTCACCTGCTGCATCGCTTCGACCGCATAGCTCAGCGGCATCACGTCGGACAGCCAGCGCAGCACGCCGGTCATCTGGTCCCGCGGCGCGAACAGGCCGCACAGCAGGGCCTGTGGCAACACGATCGCGGGCATGAACTGCACGGCCTGGATCCTGTCCTCGGCGTTCGCCGAGGAGGGGCCCGAAGGTCGCCTCCTGCAGAACCGGGTGCTGGAGATCGCCCGTCGCGGCGACATTCGCATGGTGGGGCCCAACTGCCTGGGCATCGCCAAGACCGACCCCGCGGTACGCCTGAACGCGACGTTCGCCCCCACCGAGCTACGGCGCGGAAGCGTCGGCCTGATGACCCACTCCGGCGGTGTCGGGATCGCCGCGCTGCAGCGGGCGTCCGAGCTCAGTATCGGCCTGTCCGGCTTCGTGTCCGCCGGCAACAAGGCGGACGTCAGCGGGAACGACATGCTCATGTACTGCGTGCGGTCGTCGCGTGGGCGGTCGAGGAGGCCCGGTCACACCGCGCCGGCCTCCGGGTCGTCGACGATGTCCGGCTGCGCGGCGACGCCGATCCACGTGGCCTCGACATCGACGTCCGCGCGCATGCGGGCCCGGCGGTCGAGCATCTCCTTGCCCTCTCCGAGCACGCGCTGTTCCGCAGCTGATGCCCTCCCGAACGACCTCGTGGTCGTCGAGCAGGAACACCTTCATCCGTTCGGCAGACACGTCTAGCACGGTGACGACCGTTGCGACCCGCCTCCGGGACCAACGGCCGACGCCACGGGACCTCGGTCCTCGCCGCCGGCATCGGACACCGGACCGGTGGCCACACGTAAGTCCTGCCCGGAGCGGCGCACCGTCTTGGCGACGGTGGGTCTCGCGGCGCGACGGCCACCTCTCGCTTCGTCACGGCTGCTTCCGGCTTGCCAGGGCGGACGATGGTGGGAGACTCCACAAAGGAGACCTATCCGTGGAGTGGCGATGGGCGAGAGCGACGAGACGGACGCCGGACGCGCTCCGCTGCATCCGAGGTTGCACCTGGACGAGCTGCTGAGCCAGATGCAGGACCAGGTCGGTGCCATGCTCGACGTCCGGGACCGCATGCACAGGTTGCTGGACGCCGTCGTCTCGGTCGGCAGTCAGCTCGAGCTCAGCGAGGTACTCGATCGGATCGTGCGCGCGGCGATCGAGCTCGTGAACGCGCAATACGGCGCGTTGGGCGTGCTCGACGAACACGGCGTCGGCTTGGCGGAGTTCGTGTACCGAGGCATCGACGAGCCGACTGCCGCACGGATCGGACACCTACCCCAGGGGCACGGGCTCCTCGGCCAGTTGATCAAGGAACCGCACCCGCTGCGGCTGCGCAGCATCGCCGAACACCCGGAGTCATATGGCTTCCCGCCGAACCACCCACCGATGCGCACCTTCCTGGGCGTCCCCGTCTACGTCAGGGGCCAGGTCTTCGGCAACCTCTACCTGACGGAGAAGCGATCCGGTGAGGAGTTCGACGAGTCGGACGAGAGCATCGTGACGGCGCTCGCGACCGCCGCCGGCGTCGCGGTGGAGAACGCTCGCCTGTACGAGACAACGCAGCTCGGTGAGAGGTGGCGGCAGGCGTCGTCCGAGGTGTCCTCCTCACTGTTGTCCGGTGCGGACACGTCGGACGTGCTCCAGTTGATAGCGAAGCGGGCACGCGAGATCGCCGGCGGCGTCCAGGCCAACGTGTTGCTCCCCTCCGAGGACGACGAGGGGTTGCATGTCGTAGCCGCCGCGGGTCCCGACTCCGAAAAGCTCCGCGGCGTCGTGGTCTCCATGGAGGAAGGCCGCGCGGGCGCCGTCTACGCCTCCGGTGTCGCAGAGGCCTACGACACATCACTTCAACCGCCTCTGCGGCGGCTCGCCGAGATCGCGGAGATCGGGCCGCGCCTCGTTGTGCCGCTGGGCCGGACGGGACAGACCAGGGGCGTCCTGCTCGTGTACCGCCGCGGTGGGTCGCCGTTCCGGCCCGTCGTCCTCACGACACTCAGCGCGTTCGCGGAGCAGGCCGCTGTCGCGATCGAGCTGTCCCAGCGTCGCCGCGACGCCGAGCGCATGTCCCTCTACGAAGATCGCGACCGCATCGCACGCAACCTGCATGATCAGGTGATTCAGCGGCTGTTCGCCACCGGGATGCGCATCGAGAGCGCCGCCCGCATGGTCACCGTCGACCCGCCCGCCGCCGGCACGAGACTGGCGGCCGTCATCGACGACATCGACGTGACCATTCGGCAGATCCGGTCCACCATCTTCGCACTGCAGACTCCGGCGGAGCAACGCAGCGGC
>JAFMQP010000064.1 GCA_017354575.1 Acidothermales bacterium
GCCGGCGCCCACGATCGCCAGCCGCAGGCCGGGCCGCAGCACGCCGCGCAGCGACCTCGCGTCGTCGACCGTGCGCAGCGTGCGCTGCGGCCCGTCGCCGGGAAGGCGCACCGGCTCGGCGCCGGTGGCGAGGACGACGCCGTCGCAGCCGATCTCGCCGCGCTCGGTCACCACCACACCGTCGCGCAGGCCGGTGACGCGCGTGCCCAGGCGCAGGTCGACGTCCCACGCCGCCCAGTCCGCGGGCAGCGTCGTGTCGTCCACCTCGCCACGCAGGAACTGCTTGGACAGCGGCGGCCGGTCGTACGGGTGGTGCGGCTCGGCGCCGACCAGCGTGATCCGCCCCGTGTGGCCGGCCGCGCGCAGCGCACGGACCGTGTTCAGACCGCCGAGTCCGGCGCCGACGACGCAGCAGTGCTCCACCCCGCCACCGTACTGATCACGACCGCACCGGTGAGCGTCCCCAAGATCATTCCCGGGGAACCTACACTGACCGCTTGTGAGC
The DNA here is from genome assembly GCA_017354575.1 of Acidothermales bacterium. Classification (GTDB taxonomy): domain Bacteria; phylum Actinomycetota; class Actinomycetes; order Streptosporangiales; family WHST01; genus WHST01. The sequence goes on from JAFMQP010000064.1 coordinate 506, forward strand.
ATGACGACGACCGACCCGCTGGTCGGGCGGCTGGTGGACGGCCGCTACCAGGTCGAGGGGCGCGTCGCGAAGGGCGGCATGGCCACGGTCTACACCGCGCGCGACACCCGGCTCGACCGCGTCGTCGCGCTCAAGGTCATGCACCGCAACCTCGCCGAGGACGAGGCGTTCGTCACCAGGTTCATCCGCGAGGCACGCTCCGCCGCGGGGCTCTCGCACCCGAACGTCGTCGCCGTCTACGACCAGGGCGAGGACGACGGCGTCGTCTACCTCACCATGGAGTACGTCCAGGGCCGGACGCTCCGCCAGGTGCTGCAGGAGCGGGGGCGGCTGCGGCAGCGCGAGGCGCTGGAGGTCGCCGAACGCGTGCTCGCCGCACTCGGCGCCGCGCACAGGGCCGGTCTCGTGCACCGCGACGTCAAGCCGGAGAACGTGCTCATCTCCGACGACGGCCGGGTCAAGGTGGCCGATTTCGGGCTGGCCCGCGCGGTCGCCACGTCGCCGCACACCAGGACGACGGGAATCATCCTCGGCACCGTCGCGTACCTCGCACCCGAGCAGGTCGAGCACGGCACCGCGGACGCGCGCTCGGACGTGTACGCCACCGGCATCCTGCTCTACGAGATGCTCGTCGGTCAGGTCCCGTTCCGGGCGGACACGCCGATCGCGGTCGCGTACAAGCACGTGCACGAGGACGTGCCACCGCCGTCGGCCGCGGTGCCCGTCGACGCGCGGGTCGACCGGCTGGTGGCGTACGCCACCGACCGCGACCCGCAGGCCCGTCCGGCCGACGCGAGCGAGCTGCTCACCGAGGTGACGGCCGTCCGCCGCGACCTGCCCGAGGACGAGCCGCTCGACCTCGGGGCGCCGGTCACCTCGTCGGTCGACGACGCCGACAACACGACCCTGCTGCTGAGCGGCGGGTCGCCGCCGGAACCCGCCGCCACGCCCAAGCGGAAACGGCGCGGGCTCGTCGCGCTCCTCCTCGTCGTCGTGCTCGCGGCGCTGGCCGGTTTCGGCGGCTGGTGGTTCGGCACCGGCCGGTGGACCACGACGCCGGACCTCACCGGCGTCACCACCGCGGCGGCGCGGAGCAAGGCCGAACAGGTCGGGCTGAAGACGTCGACGGCGTCCGGGTACAGCGAGTCCGTGCCGAGGGGCGAGGTCGCGTCGACGCGTCCCGCTCCCGGCGGACGGATCCTGCGCGGGGGCACCGTCGCGCTGGTCGTGTCCCTCGGCCCGGAACGGCACGCGGTGCCGACGGTGAAGGGCGAGGTCCTCTCGGAGGCGGAGGCCGACCTCTCCAAGAGCAGGCTCTCGGTGGGCGACGTCAGGTACCGGTACTCCGCCACGGTGGCGAGGAACGTGGTCCTCTCGAGCAGTCCCGAGGCGGGCCGGATGCTGAAGCGAGGCACGAAGGTCGACCTCGTGGTGAGCCGCGGTGTACCGCCTGTCACGGTGCCGGGCGTCGTCGGCATGCGGCAGGCCGCGGCGGTGGACGCGATCAAGCACGCGGGGTTGGTCCCCTCGGTCACCGAGGCGCCGAGCAAGCACGTGCCGAAGGGCGAGGTCGCGAGCCAGCGACCCGACCACGGCGCCAAGCGGGCCAGGGGCGCCACCGTCGCGCTCGTCGTGTCCAACGGGCCGCCGCTGGTCGCCGTGCCCGAGGTGAAGGGCCTGCCCGTGGCGCAGGCGAAGAAGCAGCTCACCGACGCCGGGTTCACGGTGTCCGTCGAACAGATCCCGTTCGGCGGCAACAAGGTGTTCCAGCAGAGCAGGCACGGCAAGGCCCCGTACGGCTCGGCGATCCGCATCTGGGTCTTCTGAGCCCGGATGCCCGCCCGTGACGGGAGAGCTGCGACCCTCTCCGTCCTCTCGCTGCTCGGCGTCACGCTCGTCTGGGGCTGGACGTTCGTCATCGTCAAGGACGCCGTCGCCCGCATCCCCGTGCTGGACTTCCTCGCCTGGCGGTTCCTCGTCGCCGCGCTCGTGATGGTGCTCGCGCGCCCCGCGTCGCTGCGCCGGCTGGACCGGCGCGGCGTCGCGCACGGGCTCGGGCTGGGCGCGCTGCTCGGCGGCGGTTACGTCGCGCAGACGTTCGGGTTGTCGATCGGCACCCCGGCGGGCGTGTCCGGCTTCCTCACCGGCATGGCCGTGGTGTTCACGCCGATCTTCGGCGGGCTCCTGCTGCGCCGCCGCATCGGCCCGGTCGCCTGGCTGGCCGTGCTGCTCGCCACGGCCGGGCTCGCGCTGACCTCGCTGCGGGGCGTCTCGTTCGGCGCGGGCGAGGCGATCACGCTGGTGTGCGCGGCCTGCTTCGGCCTGCACGTGGTCGGGCTGTCCGTCTGGTCGCCGCGCGACGACCCGTACGCGCTGGCCGTCGTGCAGATCGCGACGGTCGGCGTCGTCTGCCTGGCGCTCGCGGCCGGTGCGGGCCTGTCCGCGCCGGCTCCTCGCGTCCTCGCCGTCCCCCCGGACGCCGCGGTGTGGCTCGCGCTCGCCGTGACGTCGATCCTGGCGACGGCGGTCGGCTATCTCGTGCAGACATGGGCCCAGCGGCACGTGTCGCCCACGCGGACGGCGGTCGTGCTCACCATGGAACCGGTCTTCGCCGCGCTCGCCGCCGTCCTGTACGGCGAACCGCTCGGCTGGGCGACGGCGGTCGGCGGGGCCATGGTGCTCGCGGCGATGTACCTGGTGGAGCTCGACCCGCGCCGCGCCCCCGAGACCGGCGTCGAGCGTCTCGGCCCGTGAGGCGCCGGGCGCCGGGCGTCAGCGTACGGCGTCAGGCGTCCGCGCACACGAGCGCCCACGGCCGGTCGGCGACGCGGGTCATCACCAGCGTCGCGCGCCGGGAGCCGGTGAGCCGCAGCCCACGCCGCAGCGCGTCGACGTCGCCGGCGAGGCCGCGGCGGCGTACGTCCACGGACCCCACGTCCAGCGCATGCAGCCGGGCGCGCAGGTCCTGCTGCCGCCACGGCGCAGAGTCGAGCACCCGCAGCGTGCGCGCGAACGGCGTCCGCACCGGCGCGTCGGCGGACAGGAACGCGATCGAGGGGTCGATCTGCCAGGCGCCGACCAGCCGGGCCAGGTCGGCGACCAGGCCCGCGCGGGTGACGGCCGGGTTGGGGTCGAGCAGGTACGCCCCAGGCGCACGTACCTCGACCGACTCGCCGGGCGCCGGCACCAGCACGTCGCCCGCCGGCAGCAGCGTCGCCCGCGACGGCGCGGTCGCGAACGCCGGCGACCAGAGCGTCGCCTCCTTCAGCTCCCGCCCGTCCGCGACGAACTCGGCCTCCCAGCCCGGTGGCACGGCCTCGCGCGGCACTGCGGGCGACGCCTTCACCGCGACGGCGGGCACCCGGTCGGCCAGCGCCGCGCACCACGACAACGGCGGCTCGCTGTCGCCGGGCCGTTTGCGCGCACCGCCCGCGCGCCGCGCCGGGTCGACGAACACCGCGGCCAGGCCGGTGAGGTCGGCGTCCCTGGCGTCACCGCGCTCCGTGCCGACGGCGTGCTCGACGCCGTACGCCTCCGCGTTGAGCCGTGCCATCCGCAGGTGCACGGGATCCCGGTCGACCGCGTGCACGTCGGACGCCGCCGCCAGCGCGACCAGGTCGCCGCCGATCCCGCAGCAGAGGTCGGCGACCCGGGCGGCGTCCGCGAACCGGGCGGCACGGTGCCGGGCGACGCGCTCCGCCGTCGCCTGCTCGAGGCCGTCCCTGGTGAAGAACATCCGGTCCGCGCGGGTGAACTTCGCCCGCGCGCGCACCCGCAGCTCGTGCTGGGCCAGCGCGGCCGTGACGAGGGAGGCGGGATGGTCGCGGCGCAGTCCTTCGGCGATCCGCAGCTCGCTCGCCGGCGTCACACCCGCACCCGCGAGCGCGTCGAGTACCCCGCGTCCCTCGGGCGCGGTGAGCGCGTCCAGGTCGTCGAGGCCGACGCTCACGTGGCGACGAGCATCTCCGGTACCGCGGCGGCGAGCGCGTCCCGCCAGTGCCGCATCGGCGGCAGGCCGTGCCGCTCGGCCGCGGTCGAGGCCAGCACGCTGTACGCCGGGCGCGGCGCGGGACGCCGGAACGCCTCGCTGGTGGTGGGACGCACGCGGTCGGCGTCGGCGCCGGCGAGCGTGAACACCTCGCGGGCGAGGTCGTACCAGCTCGCCGATCCCCCGTTGGTCGCGTGGTAGACGCCGGCGGGCGCGCCGGAGTGCCCGAGCCGGACGAGCCGGTCGGCGATGTCGAGGGCCCAGGTCGGCTGCCCCCGCTGGTCGGTGACGACGTCGACGGTGGGGCGTTCACCTTCGAGCCGCAGCATCGTCGCGACGAAGTTGCCGCCGTGGGCGCCGTACACCCACGCGGTGCGGACGACGTAGCCCCCGCCGGGGTGCAGGTCGCGCACCGCCCGCTCGCCCGCGAGCTTGGTGCGCCCGTACGCGGAACGCGGTCCGGTGGGCGCGTCCTCGGCGTACGGCGTGTCCGCGTCGCCGGCGAACACGTAGTCGGTGGAGACGTGCAGCAGCCGCGTGCCGCTGCGCGCGCAGGCCCGGGCGAGGTTGGCGGGGCCGTCGCCGTTGACCCGCGCGGCGGCGTCCTCCCGCGCCTCGGCGTCGTCGACGGCGGTCCACGCGGCGCAGTTCACGACGACGTCCGGCTGGTGCCGGTCGAGCTTGGCCGCGACGGCATCGGCGTCGGCCACGTCGAGGTCGGCGTGGGTGAGCCCGGTGAACCGGACTCCCTTGTCGCGCAATACGTTCGTCACCTCGACGCCGAGCATGCCGCGGGCGCCGGTGACGAGCCAGCCGCTCACGAGGCCACCAGCCCCCGGCGCTTCAGCGGCTCCCACCAGTCGCGGTGCTCGCGGTACCACTCGACCGTCTCGGCGAGCCCGTCGGCGAAGTCGTGCACCGGCGCATATCCGAGCTCGTCCGCGATCTTCGTCCAGTCGACCGAGTAGCGGCGGTCGTGGCCCTTGCGGTCGGTGACGTACCTGACGCTGCTCCAGTCGGCGCCGCACGCCTCCAGCAACAGCTCGGTGAGCCGCTTGTTGGTCAGCTCGGTGCCCCCGCCGATGTTGTAGACCTCCCCCGGCCTGCCGCCCTCTAGGACGAGGTCGATCGCGCGGCAGTGGTCGTCGACGTGCAACCAGTCGCGGCGGTTCATGCCGTCGCCGTAGAGGGGCACCGTGCCGCCGTCGAGCAGGTTGGTGACGAACAGCGGGATGACCTTCTCGGGGAACTGGTAGGGCCCGTAGTTGTTGGAACAGCGGGTGACCCGGACGTCGAGGCCGTGGGTGCGGTGGTACGCGAGCGCGATGAGGTCGCTGGACGCCTTCGACGCGGCGTACGGGGAGTTCGGCCGCAGCGGGTCGGTCTCGGGCCAGGAGCCCTCGGGGATCGACCCGTACACCTCGTCCGTCGACACCTGCACGAACGTTCCCAGCTCGTGTCGCAGCGCGGCGTCGAGCAGCGCCTGCGTGCCGACCACGTTGGTCATGACGAAGTCCGTGGCGCCGAGGATCGACCGGTCGACGTGCGACTCCGCCGCGAAGTGCACGATCGCGTCGTGCGACCCGACGAGCTCGTCGACGAGCGCGGCGTCGGCGATGTCACCGTGCACGAACCGGAACGACGGCGCGTCCTCGACCGGGCGGAGGTTGTCGCGGTTGCCCGCGTAGGTGAGCTTGTCGAGCACCGTGACCCGTGCCCCGGCGAGGCCGGGGTACCCGCCGCCGACGAGCGTCCGGACGAAGTGCGAGCCGATGAAGCCGGCAGCTCCGGTGACGAGGATGTCGCGGACGGCCATGCGGTCAGACCTCTCCTCGCGCCGAGCTGATCTGCACCCTGCTGTGGTCGCCGAGCACGAGCACGTGCGCCTTCGGGACGTGCGGTGCCGGCGTCACCTCGGCCCCGCGGCCGATCAGCGACTTCTCGATCCTGCCGACGCCGCGGATCGACGCGTCCCGCAGCACGATGGAGAACTCGATCTCGCTGTCGGTCACAGAGCAGGCGTCGTCGATGGAGGTGAACGGCCCGACGTAGGAGTCGGCGACGCGGGCGTCGCGGCCGATGACGACCGGGCCGACGATGCGCGACCGCTCCACGACCGAGCCGGGCTCGAGCCGGACCCGCCCGACGATCTCGCTGGCGTCGTCGACCGTGCCGGCGGCGTACGGCTCCGTGGACTCCAGCACCGCGCGGTTGACCTCCAGCATGTCCGCGACGTTACCGGTGTCCTTCCAGTAACCGGTCACCGTGGTGCTGCGCACGTCGCGCCCGGCGTCGATCAGCCACTGCAGCGCGTCGGTGATCTCCAGCTCGCCGCGGCGGGACGGGCCGATCGCGCGGACGGCCTCGTGCACGGCGGCCGCGAACATGTAGACGCCGACGAGCGCGAGGTCGCTCTTCGGCTCGTCGGGCTTCTCCTCCAGCCGGACGACCCGCCCGCCGGCGTCGAGCTCGGCGACGCCGAAACTCCCCGGGTCGGACACCTTGGTCAGCAGGATCTGCGCGTCCGGGCGGGTGCGCCGGAACTCCTCGACGAGGAGCGTCACGCCGCCGACGATGAAGTTGTCGCCGAGGTACATCACGAAGTCGTCGTCGCCCAGGAAATCGGCGGCGATCAGCACAGCGTGGGCGAGGCCGCGCGGCGCGTCCTGGTGGATGTAGACGACGTCCAGCCCGAACGCCGACCCGTCGCCGACCGCGTCCTTGATCTCGTCGGCCGTGTCGCCGACGACGATGCCGACCTCGGTGATCCCCGCGGCCGCGATCGCCTCGAGCCCGTAGAAGAGCACGGGCTTGTTCGCGACCGGCACGAGCTGCTTGGCGAACGAGTACGTGATCGGGCGTAGCCGCGTACCGGCCCCGCCCGCGAGAACCAGAGCTTTCATCCGGGTTACTGTACGACTAACGGGATACGGGTCGATCGGGGAGGCACCGGTCAACCGGCCTGTAGCGGCGGGCGTCGACTGTGCGATGTCCGGGCAACGGCACCGCACGAGGGAGTGGCATGCCGGCAGACACACCGGTCAAGGTGACCGTCGTCGTGCCCGTCTACAACCCGGGCAAGCACATCGAGCCGCTGATCGAGTCGTTGCGCCGCCAGACCTTGCCGGCCGACGAGTTCGAGGCCGTCTTCGTCGACGACGGCTCCACCGACGAGACGCCGGGGCGCCTCGACGAGCTCGCCGCGGAGGCGCCGAACGTGCGCGTCGTCCACCAGCCCAACTCCGGCTGGCCCGGTAAGCCGCGAAACGTCGGCATCGACCTGGCGCGTGGCGAGTTCGTCCAGTTCGTCGACCAGGACGACGAGCTCGACCCGGAGGCGCTCGACCACCTCTACCGACGCGCGGTGGAGACGTCCGCGGACGTGGTGCTCGGCAAGGTCGTCGGCCGCGGACGCTCGGTGCCGGTGAGCGTGTTCCAGAGGCGCGACGACCACGCCACGCTCGCGAGCAGTCCGCTGATCTCCACCTTGTCGCCGCACAAGATGTTCCGCAAGCAGATGCTCGACGAGCACCACATCCGGTTCCCGGAGGGCAAGCGCCGTCTCGAGGACCACCCGTTCGTCGTGCACGCGTATTTCGCCGCGCGGAACATCGCGATCCTCGCCGACCGTCCCTGCTACTACTTCACCCGCAGGAGCGACGACGAGAACAACTCGTTCCAGCGGTTCGACCCGGCCGGGTACTTCAACAACGTCGAGGACAGCATCGACGTCGTCGAGGCGTACACGGAACCCGGCCCGTTGCGGAACAAGCTGCTGTCCCGCTTCTACCGTAACGAGATGCTGTCCCGGCTGAGCGAGCCGCAGATCCTCAACTTCCCCGAGGACTACCGCAAGGAGCTGTTCGAGCAGACCAGGCTGCTGTCCGGCAGGCGCTTCCCCGACGCCGTACCCGACCACCTCCCGCTGCCGAACCGGCTGCGGTCGATCCTGCTGCGTGCGGGCCGGCTCGACGACATGGTGGAGTTCGCGCGGCGCTGCAGCGACGTGCGCGCGAACGCCGAGCTCGGTGACGTCCGCTGGCGCGACGGCCGGCTCGAGCTCGACGTCGAGGCGACGATGGGCTACCACGACGGCGGCCGGGTGGTCTGGGTCCCGGACGGCGAGCGGTTCCGGTTCGACCCGCGGCTCACCGACGACCTGTTCCGCGACGGCGACCGTGAGCTCGACTCGGCCGAGCGGGTCCTCGCCCAGGCCACCGCGGACGTGACCGTGCGCTGCCGCGAGACCGGCGCCGAGTGGTGGGTGCCCTCGGAGGTGACGAAGCGGCTGGCACCGGTCGACGACACCGGAGCGGTCACCAGCACGCTGTCGGTCGCCGCGACCGTCGACCCGTCGGCGCTGCTCGGCGGCGCGCCGCTCTCGCCCGGCAGGTGGGACTTCTTCCTGCACCTGTCGTTCGGCGGGCTCGTCCGCAAGGCCCGGGTCGGTCCCGTGGCGGCGGAACGGCTGACGCTCACCGAGGGCGGCGTCGGGGGCGGCTCGCGGCTGCGGGTCAGGCCGTACCTCACCGCGACCTACGGCAAGTTCAGCCTCGACGTCCGGCCGGTGCGGCTGCGGCTGACCCAGCGCGGGCTGGTCGTGCCCCCGCCCGCCGAGCCGGAGGGCGGGCTGCTGCCGGTACGTCTGCGCAGCCCGGCGGCTCGCCGGGCCGTGCACCGGTGCGGCGTCCTCGTCGACGCCGTGGTGCGCGGGCTACCCCTCTCGCGTGCCCGGGCGAGGAGGTACACCCGTAGGCTGCACCGGATCGCCCGCAGGATCGTCCGCTGACCTGAATGGAGCCCCGAATGGCGAAGACGTCCACGCCCTACGCGGTCGACGAGGTGCACAGCTGGGCGCGCCGCTCCGGCGAGCGCGTCCACGTCGTGCTGCAGGTGCCCGGCCTCGTCGTGGAACGCGGCACGGAGCCGACGCTCGAGCTGCGCCGCGGCAAGGACACGGTGACGGCGACCGCGGAGGTGGCGAGCACGCGCGACGCCACCGCCCTGACGGCGAACCCGCTCGCCGCCGACCTCACGTCCGGCGTGTGGCGGTTCGCGCTGCGACTGCCCGGCGAGGACGGGCGACGGCAGGTCGACGCGCGGCTGCTGCTGCCCGGCCAGGGCCCGGTCGCGCTGCTGACCGGGCCGATGCCCGGACGTCCGCTGCAGCCCCGCCCGCGCGGCGGCAGTCTCGGTACGCGTGCGGTCCGTACCGCCCGCAAGGCGACCGACGCCGCGCTGCGCGAGCTGCCGCCCGAGCAGGCCGTCCGGTGCCGCCGCGCGCTGCGTCGCGTCGCGCGCGCCGCCGGGATGTGACCCGGCGCGCTCTCAGCCGCCGACGAGCTCGGTGAGGCCGGTGGCGCGGAACAGGCTGCGCACCTGGCTGGCGTTCGTCGGACGCAGCCGGTTGCGCAGCTGCGCGAGCCGCTCCCACGCCGGGCTCGCCACCAGCTTCTCCGGGTCGACGGCGTGCTTGCGCTCGAGCACCTCGGTGGGCACGTCCTGCGGGTCGTCGACGACCATCTCCTCGACCAGGTCGTCGTACTTCTCCGTCAGGCCCGGTGCCGTGGCGTCGGGCACGAGCACGACCGACGTGCCCGTCGGCTGGGTGTCGACGTTGAACGCGAGGAGGTCCGGGCGGTGCTTCTGCAGCGCCTGCATCACCTTGTAGACGTCGCCGGTCCACATCTTGGTGATCCGGTCCCTGGCCGCCTCGTCGACGGTACGCGGCAGCATGTCGTCGAAGACGATCACGCTCGCCGGCGTGGTGTAGCGCTCGACGTTCATGAAGTCGCGCAGCGTGTACTCGGACAGGTGCATGCCGTCGATGAACGCGAGGTCGACGACCGGCCGGCGGAAGTGTGCGAGGGGGTTCGTGCGGGCGAAGAACTCGTCGCTGGTGGCCCGCACCAGGTGCAGGTCGCACTGCACCTCGGAGGTCACCTTGAACGCCGGGTCGATCGCGACCGTCTGGGTACGTGACAGGGTCAGGCTGCGGCCGTCGCTGACGCCGATCTCCAGGTAGCTCCTCGGCTCCAGCAACCGGTGCAGATGACCCAGCAGCTCGTGCCTCAACATGTGATCCGGTTTCCCTCCGCGCCGGGTGCAGGTTGGAGAGACCCTACGCCACCCGCACTGAGTTCCTCCTCAGCCACCGTCACGGACGCCCGCCGCGCAGCGACGCGTACAGCGCCAGGCAGTCCTCGTAACGGGGCAGCAGCCCTGCGTCCGCCGCCTCGGACAGGCCGGGCGCGGCCTCGTCCTTCGGCGACAGCAGCGGTGTCGTGCCGGCGGGCCAGTCGATGCCGATGCCGGGGTCGAGCGGGTCGAGCCCGTGCTCGCGCTCGGGGGCGTACGCCGCCGAGCAGAGGTAGACCACGGCCGCGCCGTCGGTGAGCGCCATGAACGCGTGCCCGAGCCCCTCGGCGATGTAGACGGCGTGCCGGCTCTCGTCGTCCAGCCGGACCGCCTCCCAGCGGCCGAACGTCGGCGAGCCGACCCGGATGTCCACCACGACGTCGAGCACCGCCCCGGTGACGCAGGTGACGTACTTGGCCTGGCTCGGCGGCACGTCGGCGTAGTGGATGCCCCGGACGACGCCGGCCGCCGACACCGAGCAGTTCGCCTGGGCCAGCCCGAGGTCCTGGCCCGTGGCCTCGCGGAACTCGGCCCCGCGGAACCACTCCAGGAACACGCCACGCGAGTCGGCCGGGATCTTCGGCTCGAGGACCCACGCACCGTCGATACCGAGAGGACGCACGCGCCTGTCTCCCTCCTTTGACGACGTGCCAGCATCTCACAGGGCTATCCGGCGGCGACCTGCTGACACCGCTAGGCCGCCTGCTACTGTTCCTCCTGTGCGAGGGACCGGCTGGTTCTACTTCTATGGCGTGGGCTCCGACTCGGGAGCGGCACGCCGGTTCGGCCACGCGCCGGAATAGGACCGGCAGACACCGCACCCGAAGCCTCGGAGCCCGCAAGGGGACCGGGGCTTTCTTCATGTGACCCACCGTCGAGACAGCACAGCAGGAAAGCGCAGGAGGAAGACATGGTCGTCGTGATGGACGCCGAAGCGACCGACGAGGACGTCGCCCGGGTGGCCGACACCGTACGGGCCGCGGGCGGCGAGGCGTTCGTGAGCCGCGGCGTGGCCCGCACCATCGTGGGGCTGGTGGGCGACGTCGAGCACTTCGACCGGCTCGACCTCCGCACGCTGCCGGGCGTCGCCGACGTCGTCCGCATCAGCGTCCCCTACAAGCTGGTGAGCAGGGAGCACCACAAGGAACGCTCCACCATCCACGTCGGCGGCGTCCCCATCGGTCCAGGCAGGTTCACGCTCGTCGCCGGGCCGTGCGCCGTCGAGGACGCCAGGCAGACGTTCGAGGCCGCCGACATGGCCAAGGCCGCGGGCGCGTCGCTCCTGCGCGGCGGCGCGTTCAAGCCGCGGACGTCCCCTTACGCCTTCCAGGGCCTCGGCGAGAAGGGCCTGGAGATCCTCGCCACCGCACGCGAGGCGACCGGCCTGCCCGTCGTGACGGAGGTCGTCGACGCCCACGACGTCCCGCTGGTCGCGCAGTACGCGGACATGCTGCAGGTCGGGACGCGCAACATGCAGAACTTCGCGCTGCTGCAGGCGGTCGGAGCCGCCGGCAAGCCGGTCATGCTCAAGCGCGGCCTTAACGCGACGATCGAGGAGTGGCTCATGGCCGCCGAGTACATCGCCCAGCGCGGCAACCTCGACATCGTGCTGTGCGAGCGGGGCGTCCGCACGTTCGAGAAGGCGACGAGGAACACCCTCGACGTGAGCGCCGTGCCCGTGGCGCAGAACCTCTCGCACCTCCCCGTCATGGTCGACCCGTCGCACGCGTCCGGGCTGCGGGAGCTCGTCGTGCCGCTCGCGCGTGCCGGCATCGCGGTCGGCGCGGACGCCCTGATGGTCGACATCCATCCGCACCCGGAGGACGCGCGCGTCGACGGGTCGCAGGCACTCGTCGGTTCGGACCTGCGCGACCTCGCCACCGCGGTCCGCACGCTGCCGCAGCTGGTCGGACGGGAGCTCACCGCACCGCCGGGGAGCTGAGTTTCGCCACGCGGGACACGTTGCGGTTGTGGAATCGTTGCATCGGCGAGACACTGCCGTTGACCTGCGTGGACGCGAGTCGGGCGGGTCGCCGGGGGGACGACGGGCGTTCCGACCGT
>JAFMQP010000311.1 GCA_017354575.1 Acidothermales bacterium
CGCGATCTCGCGGGTGTTGAAGTACGCGGAGACGAAGCCGGAGAACGCCGACGTGCCGACCTGGTTCAGCGCGCTGTAGCCCTGGAGCCCGACCTCGGTCCCGGTGAAGAACGTCATCACCGCGATCACGCCGACCGTGCCGCCGATGATCGCCAGCGCGCCCGCGCCGAGCGTCACCTCGGCGAGCAGTCGGATCACCTCGCGCTTGTACCGGACGAGCGCCTTCGGCGTCCACGCGATGGCGCGGGCGTAGAACGAGAGCTGCTGGCCGAGCGACTCGAGGCCGCGACCCGGCGCGCCGACGACCCGGCCCGCCGCGCCGAACATCCCGCGCAGGACGTCGCCTGCCGCGGGTCGTCCGACCGCCTGGTCACTCATCTGTCGGGTCAGCCCTTCTGCGGCACGGCCTGGAAGTACACGGCCGTGAGGATGAAGTTGGCGAAGAACAGCAGCATGAACGTGATGACCACTGACTGGTTGACCGCGTCCCCCACGCCCTTCGGCCCGCCGCCCGCGTGCAGGCCCTTGTACGACGACACGACCGCGGCGATCGCGCCGAACACCACCGCCTTGACCTCGCCCGCCCAGAGGTCCGGCAGTTGCGCGAGGGCGGTGAACGACGCGAGGTAGGCGCCCGGCGTACCCCCTTGCAGGACGACGTTGAAGAAGTAGCCCCCGATCACGCCGACGACCGAGACCAGGCCGTTCAGCAGCAGGCCGACGAGCATCATCGCCAGCACCCGCGGGACGATCAGCCGCTGCACCGGGTTGATGCCCAGTACCTCCATCGCGTCGATCTCCTCGCGGATCTTCCGCGACCCGAGGTCGGCGCACACCGCCGAGCCGCCCGCGCCCGCGATCAGCAGCGCCGTCACGATCGGCGACGCCTCGCGGACGACGGCGAGCACGGCGGTGGAGCCGATGAACGACTGTGCACCCAGCTGGCGTACCAGACCGCCGACCTGCAATGCGATCACCGCGCCGAACGGGATCGAGACGAGCGCCGTCGGCAGGATCGTCACGCTGGCGACGAACCAGGACTGCTGGACCATCTCCTTCCACTGGAACGGGCGGCGGAAGGTGGACCTCAGGGCGTCGCCGGCGAGCGCGAACATCTCCCCGGAACCGCGCAGCGCCCCCATCAGCGGTGAGCTCATGCACCCGCCTCCGGCGTCGCACTCCACACGACGAACCCCGGCTTCCCACGCCCTGCAGCTCGTGGGAAGTGCGGGTTGATCATGTTCTCATGATCAACCCTGGCTCGGACGGCGGGTAGGCGGCTAGCCATGGTGGCGGCCCCCGTACTGTTGCTCGCCGTAGAGGGGCGGGTCGGCCAGGGCCGGGACGGTGCGGGTCTCCCGCGGGACCGGCCCCGGCGCGGTGGTGACGTCGCCCTCGAACGAGCCGGGCGGCGGCGTGACACCGTTCCGGCGGCACCACTCGCCCGGCGGGTGCTGGCTCGGCCGCGGCCGGCCGTCGCTCGGCATGAGCTGGAGCACGACCGGCGGCAGCGGCGGCAGCTTGATCCCGGCGAGCTGCTCCTGGGCGAGCTCGTCGGCGTCCTTCTCCTCCGCCATGCCGATCGGCCCGTGCCGCTGCGCGTTCAGGAACTGCCGGACGACCGGCTCCTGGCTCGTCAGCAGCATCTCCCGCGGCCCGAACATGGCCAGGCGCCGGTGGTAGAGCATGCCGATGTTGTCCGGCACGGTGCGGGCCGTGTTGATGTCGTGGGTGACGATCAGCATGGTGGTGTCGGTCTGCGCGTTGAGGTCGACGATCAGCTGGTTCAGCAGCGCCGTGCGCACCGGGTCGAGACCGGAGTCGGGCTCGTCGAACAGGATGATCTCGGGATCGAGCACTAGCGCCCTGGCGATGCCGGCCCGCTTCCGCATGCCGCCGGAGATCTCGCCCGGCAGCAGCTTCTCCGAACCGGCGAGCCCGACCATGTCGAGCTTCTCCATGACGATCTGCCGGACCTCGCGCTCGGACTTTCGGGTGTGCTCACGCAGCGGGAACGCGACGTTGTCGTACAGGTTCATCGAGCCGAACAGCGCGCCGTCCTGGAACAGCACGCCGAACAGCCGGCGCACCTCGTACAGGTCCTTCTCCGAACACGAGACGACGTCGACGTCGCCGACGCCGATGAAACCGCTGTTGGGCTTCAGCAGGCCGACGACGCACTTGAGGAAGACCGACTTGCCGGTACCGGAAGGGCCGAGCAGGACCGAGATCTCCCCGGCAGGCAGGGTGAACGTCACGTTCTCCCAGATCACCTGCCGACCGAAGGACTTGGACAGCCCTTCGATCTGGACCTCGACGCCCACGGCTCTCTCTCCTCACGGCACGAATGACCCGTTTCCGCCCTGACGTTGTCACGCATCGCAGGTGACCGCGGTCGTGGGGGCGCACGACATCTGCGACGGTCCGCAAGTAGCAAAACCTACTGGCGAGTACGGTTCGTCGCAAGCGCGGTCCGGTCACGCTCCGCCGGACATCGGAATGCGAACGGGCCGTCCCCCGGGAAAGGGGGACGGCCCGTCAGGACGTGACTACTTGACGGTGACCGTGCCGCCGGCGCCCTCGAGCGCGTCCTTGGCCTTCTGCGCGGTCTCCTTGTCGACCTTCTCCAGGATCGGCTTCGGCGCCTCCTGGACCAGGTCCTTGGCCTCGCGCAGACCGAGGTTGGTCAGCGCGCGGACCTCCTTGATGACCTGGATCTTCTTGTCGCCGGAGCTCTCCAGGATGACGTCGAACTCGTCCTGCTCCTCGGCCGCCGCGGCCTCGCCGCCGGCACCGTCGGCCGCGGGGGCGGCCACCGCGGCGACGGGCGCCGCCGCCTGGACGTCGAAGGTCTCCTCGAACTTCTTCACGAAGTCGCTGAGCTCGAGCAGCGTCATCTCCTTGAACGAGTCGAGCAGCTCGTCCGTGCTGAGCTTCGCCATTGTGGCGTTTCCTCTCGTACTTATCGCTCCCATCCGGGAGCCGGATGGGTGTGTTACTCGGTCGTCGTGTCGTCGGTGGCCGCGGCGTCCGCCGTGGCGCCCTCGTCCGTCGTGCCCTCCGCCTCGACCTTGGCGCGCAGCGCCTCGGCAAGCCTGGCGGCGTTCGTCAGCGGCGCCTGGAACAGCGCCGCCGCGCCCGCCATGGACGCCTTCATCGCGCCGGCGAGCTTGGCGAGCAGGACCTCGCGCGACTCGAGGTCGGCGAGCCTGGTGAGCTCGGACGCGTCGAGCGTCTTGCCCTCCAGCACGCCGCCCTTGATGACGAGCGGGTTGTCCCTGGCGAAGTCGCGGAGGCTCTTCGCCGCCTCGACGGGGTCGCCCTTGACGAAGGCGATCGCGCTCGGGCCCTGCAGCAGGCCGTCGAACGCGACGACGCCCGCCTCCTTCGCGGCGATCTTGGTGAGGGTGTTCTTGACGACCCGGTACGACGTGTCCTGGCCGAGCGAACGCCGCAGCGCCGCGATCTGCGCCACGGACAGTCCGCGGTACTCGGTCAGGACGGCGGCACCTGAGCTGCGGAACTCCTCTGTCAGCTCGGCGACTGCCGCTGTCTTGTCAGCCCGTGCCATGGGCCTCCTTCCGGTCGGTCGTCGCGCAGGCCGTCCGGCGGGAGCCCGTTCATGAGAAACGCCCCGTACGCAGGCGTACGAGGCGTCAGCTGGGGTGCAGCGTGCGTTCGTCGGGCCTGCGCGGGCGATCCAGGACAGGACCTTTACGCCACCGAGGTGGCACCAGCGGTCTGCGGCAGTTCCAGGTTACCAGGCCACGCCGGTCACTCGGCGGCGGCCGTGGTGCGGGTGGCCGGGTCGACGGGGATCCCGGGACCCATCGTCGAGGACAGCGTGATCTTCTTGATGTAGCGGCCCTTGGACGTGGACGGCTTGAGCCGGGTGACCTCGTCGACGGCGGCGGTGTAGTTCTCCACCAGCGCCTGCTCGTCGAAGGACGCCTTGCCGATGACGAGGTGCAGGTTGCCGTGCCGGTCTACGCGGAACTCGATCTTGCCGCCCTTGATGTCGCCCACGGCCTTCGCGACGTCCATCGTGACCGTGCCGGTCTTCGGGTTCGGCATCAGGCCGCGCGGGCCGAGGATGCGGCCGAGCCGGCCGACCTTGCCCATCAGGTCGGGCGTCGCGACGACGGCGTCGAAGTCGAGCCAGCCGCCCTGGATCCGCTCGATCAGGTCGTCGGTGCCCACGTAGTCGGCACCGGCGTCGGTGGCCTCCTGGGCCTTGGCACCGGCGGCGAGCACCAGCACGCGCGCGGTCTTGCCGGTGCCGTGCGGCAGGTTGACCGTGCCGCGGACCATCTGGTCGGCCTTGCGCGGGTCGACGCCGAGCCTGATCGCGACGTCGACCGTCTCGTCGAACTTGGTCTTCTTGCCCTGCTTGACCAGCTTGATCGCGTCCGTGACGGGGTAGACCCTGGTACGGTCCACGTCGCCGGCGGCGCTGCGGTAGTTCTTGGAGCGCTTCATGTCCTCATCCTCTCGAGGGTCGTGGTCCGGGCCGCGCTCGGCCCTCCCACTCTGTTTTCCTCCGCCACTCCCGGAATCCCAGCCGGGGCTGGCTGATGTCAGTCAGTCGGAGACGGTGATGCCCATCGACCGGGCGGTGCCGGCGACGATGTTCGCCGCGGCCTCGACGTCGTTGGCGTTCAGGTCGGACATCTTGGTGCGCGCGATCTCGCGCACCTGGTCACGGGTGACCGTGGCGACCTTGGTCTTGTG
This sequence comes from Acidothermales bacterium, assembly GCA_017354575.1. Taxonomy (GTDB): domain Bacteria; phylum Actinomycetota; class Actinomycetes; order Streptosporangiales; family WHST01; genus WHST01. The sequence continues at coordinate 4,732 of JAFMQP010000311.1, forward strand.
CGGCTCGCCGCTGCCCTTCTCGACACCG
>JAFMQP010000065.1 GCA_017354575.1 Acidothermales bacterium
CACCGACATCGACCCGATCCTGTTCCGCGTGGTCACGGCGGTGCTCGTCGTGGTCGGCGGGGCGGGCCTGATCCTCTACGGCGCGGCGATGCTGTTCATCCCGGACGCCCGGTCGGGCCGCGCACCGATCGACCACGTCATCCCGCGCAGTACCCAGCGCAACGTAGGCGCGGCCACCGTCATGCTCGCGATCGTCTGCGGGCTGGTCGTGATCGGCGGCTTCACCGGTGTGTTCGGCGGCGGCTCGATCAGCCTGGTCGTCCTCGCCGTCCTCGCCCTGCTCGTCGCCAACCGCCGTGGCGTCGACCTCCGGCACGTCGTCCGCGGATCAGCCGACCCGCAGCGGCAGGCACGGCCCGGGCCACAGGTCCCGGGCACGCCCGCGGCGCAGGCGTTCGCCGCGCACGCATCCCGGCTGCCGGCGCCGCCGTCCGCGGACGAGCAGCCGACGGAGTACGTCGACCTCGCGACGTCGGGCGACGGCCCGCCGTCCGCGCGGGCGGCGCGGACGGCCAGGGCGCCGTCGATCACGTGGCTCGTGTGGCTGGCCGCGGTCGGCGTCGGCGTCGGCGTGTACGTGCTCCGGGAGCGCTACGGCGGTTCCGCCGACGTCCGGGTGCCGCTGGCCGCCGCGCTCGCCACGCTCGGCGCGGGACTGCTCGCGTCCGCCTGGATCGGGCGGGCGCGGGTCAACGGCTGGGGCGTGCTGCTGACCCTCGCGCTCGGCGCCACGACCGTTCTCGCCGGGCCCTACGAGCGCGTCGACTTCGGCCCCGTCGCCTGGGCGCCGACGTCCGCCGCGGCGCTGGCCGCGCAGCAGCCGTACCGGCAGAGTGTCGGCCAGGCGCGGCTGGACCTCACCCGATTCCCCGCCAGCAGCGGCACGACGTACGACGCGACCGTGCAGATGACGGCGGGCCAGCTGACCGTGCTCGTCCCGAAGTCGGCGGCGGTGCACGTGTCATTGCGCTGCGGCGGGTGCAACGGCACGGTGTTGGGCGACAAGGTCGGCGGCGACAACGGCGGCGGTGGTGTGGTCCTCGACCGCAGCTACCCGTCCGGTGCGGCCAACGCGCCGGTCGTGGACCTCACGCTGCGGCTGACGGCCGGCAACGTGGAGGTGCGGCGTGTGGCATAGGACGAACTGGGGCGCCGTCGTCGGCGGGCTGGTGCTGCTCGCGATCGCCGGCCTGTTCCTGGCCGACACCCTCACGCCGCTGTCGCTGCCGCTGCTCGCCGTCGTCCCGCTGCTGCTCGGCGGGCTCGGCCTCGCCGCGCTGCTCGGACGCCGCTACGAGCGTGCCGCCGCGGCGCGGGCGCTCGCCAGGGAGCAGGACGAGCGGCGCGCACCGTAACGAGGCGGAACGCCTCGACGGCAACTCGCGCGGCCGGCCGCCAAGGCGTACGGCCGCGCGCTTCGACCAGGTGATGCACGACGAGTGGCCTGGCGAGCTCGTGCGGGCGTGGTCACATGGCATGGCCGGACTTCACATGGCCGCTCCGCCGCTTCACCCGACGAATGCCGGCTTCACACGCGTTCCGCATCGTGTGAGGGCCCTGTTGATCATGTTAACGTGATCAACAGGCGGACGGCGGCCGGACAAGCGGACGGCGGCGGGCACAGGGCCAGCGCAGGCATCAGCCGAGGCGGCAGGTGGACTCGAAGGTCGTGCGCTTGGCCTTCTCCTTGGCCTTGGCCTTCGGCTTTCCGGTGCCGCCGGTCGAGCTGGCCGTGGCCGACGGGCCCGGGGTCGGCTTCTTCTCCGTCTTCGCGATCGTCTGCTGTGTCACCCGCGCGATCTTCGCGTAGTCGGGGTTGACCGTGTCGTAGGCCGGCGGAACGAAGTTGACGCTGGAGATCTGCGCCGTCTTCGCCTTCTCACCGAGCTGGGTCAGCGCAGGCAGGTCGGCGCTGGGGATGTCGGTGAACACGTTCTTCTTCGTCGACGCCGCTATCTTCTGGAAACCCCTCAGCACCGTCGGCGGATCGGCCTGCTTGGCGATCGCGGCGAGGACACACTTCTGCCGCGCCATCCGGTGGTAGTCGTCGTCGACGGCGCGCGACCGCCCGTACCACAACGCCTGCTGGCCGTTGAGATGGCGGTCACCCTTGCGGATCCAGCCGGTGATGGGGTGTCCCTCGCCGCCGATCGGGATGTCCTTCTCGACGTAGAGGTCGACGCCGCCGATGGCGTTGACGATGTCGACGAACGCCTGCAGGTTCACCAGGACGTAGTAGTCGATACCGATCCCCAGGATCTGCTCGATGACCTCCTGGAGCGCCTGGATGCCCGGCCGCTTCCCGTGGAAGGAGTCGGGGTTCTGTGCGCCGTACTCGTAGACGGCGTTCAGCAGGTCCGTGTAACCGTTCGGGAACTGGCTCCGCAGCCGCGGCGGCATCGGCGCATGCTGCATGTTGCGCGGCAGGCCGAACAGGACCGTGTTGCCGGTGTGGGTGTCGATGCTCGCCACCGTCATGCTGTCGGTGCGGATGCCGGTGCGGTCGGAGCCGCCGTCGCCGCCGAGCAGCAGCACGTTGATCCGCGGCTTGCCGGCCCACGGGTCCTTGCCCTCCTTGGTCTTCCGCTTCTGGTCGTGGTCGGACGAGAAGACGTTGTTGAGGACGTCGCGACCGACGTACGCGTACCGGGCGGCGTAGATCGGCGGTGTCGACACGGCCAGGCTCAGCACGCCGATGACGATCGCGGCGAGCGTGGCGTGGAACGGGCTCGGCCGGCCCGGGCTGCGGACGTAGTAGGCGGACACGATGACCGCCGACCAGCCGACGGCGAGCAACAGCGCGCAGACGATGACGGCGGTGAGCACGTTGCTGTCGACGAGGTAGGACATCAGCTCGGTGCGGTCCGTCGTGGTGCCGACGAACGCGGCGACGCCGAGCAGGGCCAGGAAGCAGACGAGGATGAATGCGCCGATCGCTTTCCGGCCGGCCCAGATGTGGCCGGCGCCGGGGATCAGCACGGAGAGCGCCGCGAGGCCCACCGCTGCCCAGGTGTCGCGTCCGCGTCCACGGCGACGCCGCCGGCGGGCGGAGCGGGTGCCCATCTGACGATGGTGCAGCACCTCAGGCGGATGCACCTCGTTCACCCTCCCTTCACGCCCGGCGGGTTGCGGCACACAGCATGACAGACGTACAGGTAGCCGATGGGGGACATGCTAACCGTGCCATATGTGAGTGGACGCGTGGCAAGTCCACGAGGTTGGCCGGCTCTCAGCATTCTCTCGGCAGGTGCCGGCAATGCCCGGTAATGTCGCCGCAGTATCGTTTCCGCCGCACCCGGAATCCTCGCCGAGCACGCGACCAGAAGGGCATGCGAGATGCGTCTGACCAAGCTCGTGCACTCATGCATCCGGCTCGAGCGGGACGGGCGGACGCTGGTGATCGATCCCGGTGTGTTCGGTGCGGACGAGGATCTCGCGGGCGCGGACGCCGTGCTCGTCACCCACGAGCATCCGGACCACGTGGACGTGACGCGGCTGCAGCGTGCGCTCGCCGCCGACGAGGACCTGCACGTGTGGACCAACGCGGCCGTCGCCCGCCTGCTCGACCAGGAATTCGCCGCTCGTGTCGACGTCATCGCCGGGGGTGACACGTTCGAGGCGGCCGGCCTGGACGTGCGGGTGCACGGCGAGCAGCATGCGCTCGTCCGCGACGACCTCCCGATCGTCGCGAACACCGGGTACCTGATCGAGGGGGTCTTCCACCCCGGTGACGCGTTCACCGTGCCCGATCAGAGCGTGAGCCGGCTGTTGCTGCCGATCAACGCGCCGTGGGCGAAGCTCAACGAGACCCTGGTCCAGCTCCGCGCCGTCTGCCCGACGCACGTGCACCCGATCCACGACGCGTCGCTCTCCGAGATCGGGCGGCAGACCTACGGCGCCCACGCGGAGCAGATCAGTGCCCAGGTCGGCTGCACGTTCCGCTGGCTGATGCCGGGCGACACGGTGGACCTCTGACGCGCCACCGGCGGCGTACCACGTAGCCCCGCGGCCCCCGATGCGATTGCGGATGTACGACCCCGGGCAGCCGCGTCGACACCGAACGTGCCGTCGCCCGCCGCCGGACACGATCGCGCTGATCCGCGCGATACCGGCGCGAACGCCGCCTCGCGGCCGTTTCATGGACCCGCATCGCAGCGGGAGGAGCGTCCATGACCACAGGCCGACCAGCGCACAGGAAGTCGAGTGCCCGTGTCCTGTGGGTACTCGTGGGAGTGCTCGGCGGCGCGCTCGCGATCTTCTTCCTCGGTGTCGGCGTCGGCTCCGCCGGTTCGGGCTCAGGTGACCCCGTCGGCGCGACCGTCGCGGCGACCGTCACCGTCACCGCGACGGAGTCGGTGACGGCGACGGCGACGGTGACCGCGCAGGGGAACAAGCGCCGTCACCGGTCGACGGTGCGGGCGACCCACGCCCCGCGGCCGACGGCCACGGCCACGGCGCACCACCACCACCGGAAGCGGCCGACGCCGACGCCGACGAGCACGAGGACGAGGACGTCGGCGCCGGTCCGGCACGGCGTCCACCCGGGCGCGTTCTGCGGCCCGCACGGCGCGATCGGCTACACCGACGAGGGCACCCGGATGCGATGCTCGGCGAAGCCGGGTGACCCGCGCTGGCGCTGGCGCTCGGCCGGTTGACCGCGGGCGCCGCTCACTCCCACTCGATGGTGCCCGGCGGCTTGCTGGTCACGTCGAGGACGACGCGGTTGACGGCGCGGACCTCGTTGGTGATGCGGGTGGAGATCCGGGTGAGCAGGTCGTACGGCAGCCGCGCCCAGTCGGCGGTCATGGCGTCCTCACTGGTCACCGGGCGCAGCACTACGGGGTGGCCGTAGGTGCGGCCGTCGCCCTGGACGCCGACCGAACGCACGTCCGCGAGCAGCACCACCGGGCACTGCCACACGTCGCGGTCGACGCCGGCACGGGTGAGCTCCTCGCGGGCGACGGCGTCCGCGTCGCGCAGGATCGCCAGCCGCTCGCCCGTGACCTCGCCGATGATCCGGATCGCGAGGCCAGGGCCCGGGAACGGCTGCCGCCAGACGATCTCCGGCGGCAGGCCGAGCTCCTCGCCCACGCGCCGTACCTCGTCCTTGAACAGCCAGCGCAACGGCTCGACGAGCTCGAACGCGAGGTCGTCGGGCAGCCCGCCGACGTTGTGGTGCGACTTGATGTTCGCCGTGCCCGTGCCGCCACCCGACTCGACGACGTCCGGGTACAGCGTCCCCTGGACGAGGTAGCCGACGTCGCCCTCCGCCGCCACCTCCCGCGCGGCGTCCTCGAAGACGCGGATGAACTCGTGGCCGATGACCCGCCGCTTCTCCTCTGGGTCGACGACGCCGGCGAGCGCGTCCAGGAACCGCTTGGACGCGTCGACCACCTTCAGCCGCACGCCGGAGGCCGCGACGAAGTCCTTCTCGACCTGCTCCGCCTCGCCCTTGCGCAGCAGCCCGTGGTCGACGAACACGCACGTCAGGCGGTCGCCGATCGCCCGCTGCACGAGCGCGGCCGCGACGGCGGAGTCGACGCCGCCGGACAGACCGCAGATCGCCTGCCGGTCGCCGACCCGCCGCCGGACCGCCTCGACCTGGTCCTCGACGATGTTGAGCATGGTCCAGGTCGGCCGGCAACCGGCGGCGTCGTACAGGAACCGCTCCAGCACCTGCTGCCCGTGCTCGGTGTGCATGACCTCGGGGTGGAACTGGACGCCGAACAGCCTCCGGTCCGGTTGCTCGAAGGCCGCCACCGGCGCGCCCGAGCTGGCCGCGAGCACCTGGAATCCCGGCGGCGGCTGCGTCACCTCGTCGCCGTGCGACATCCACACCTGACGCAGCCGCGGCTGGCCGCGGAACAGCACGCCATCGTCGACGACGGTCAGCGACGTGCCGCCGAACTCGTTGCCGCCGGTGCGCTCCACCGTCCCGCCGAGCGCCTGCGTCATCGCCTGGAAGCCGTAGCAGATCCCGAGCACCGGCACGCCGCCGGCGAACAGGCCGGCGTCGATGCTCGGCGCGCCCTCGGCGTAGACGGACGCCGGGCCGCCGGACAGGATTATCGCGCGCGGCTTCTTCGCGAGCATCTCGGCGGCCGGCATCGTGGACGGCACGATCTCGCTGTAGACGTGCGCCTCCCGCACGCGCCGCGCGATCAGCTGCGCGTACTGCGCGCCGAAGTCCACGACGAGCACGGTGTCGAAGTCGCTCACCCGGACAAGCTAGCGCACCCCCGCCGTGCTGCTCAGGTCGCCAACAGGTCGGGGGCGCCCAACCGCGCGGCGTCGGCGGTGGTGTCGTCGAGCTGCTCCTGCGACCGCCGTTCGGCCTCGATACGCAGCCGGTAGTGCTCGACCTCGCGCTCCACCTGCCGGTCGGTCCAGCCGAGCTCGGGCGCGATGAGCTCGGCGACCTGGCGCGCGGACTCGACGCCGCGGTCCCAGGTCTCGATGGAGATCCTGGTGCGCCGGGTCAGCACGTCCTCCAGGTGCCTGGCGCCCTCGTGCGACGCGGCGTAGACGGCCTCGACGGCGAGGTAGTCGTCGGCGCCCGGCAGCGGCTTCCCCAGCTCGGGTCGCGCGTCGACGAGCGCGAGCAGCTCGTCGACCAGCGTGCCGTACCTGCGCAGCAGGTGCTCGATGCGCGCGACGTGCAGCCCGTGCGCCGTCGCCAGCCGGAACCGCTCGTTCCACCGCACCGGGTACCCGGACCCGCCGACCACCGGCGTCCGGTCGGTGCACGACTCCGGCACCCGGCCGGGCAGCCCGCGCGCGGCCACGTCGATCGCGTCCTTCGCCATCACCCGGTACGTCGTGTACTTGCCGCCGGCGACGACGACCAGGCCGGGTACGGGCTGCGCGACGCTGTGCTCGCGGGACAGCTTCGACGTCTCGTTCGTCTCGCCGGCGAGCAGCGGCCGCAGGCCGGCGTATACGCCCTCGACGTCCGCTCGCGTCAACGGCGAACGCAGCACCGCGTTGACGTGCTCGAGCAGGTAGTCGATGTCGGTGGCGCTGGCCGCGGGGTGCACCTTGTCGAGGTCCCACGAGGTGTCGGTCGTCCCGACGATCCAGTGCCGGCCCCACGGGATGACGAACAGCACGCTCTTCTCGGTACGCAGGATCAGCCCGGTGTCGAGGTGGATGCGGTCACGCGGCACGACGAGGTGGATGCCCTTGCTCGCGCGGACGTGGAACCGGCCGCGGCCGACCAGCTGCTGGACGTCGTCGGTCCAGACGCCGGTGGCGTTCACGATCTGCCGCGCGCGGACGGGGAAGTCCTCGTCGTTCTCCAGGTCGCGCACCTCGACGCCGGTGACCCGCTCGCCCTCGCGCCGGAACCCCGTGGCCCGGCAGTTGGTCGCCAGCGCGGCGCCGTACTGTGCGGCGGTGCGGGCCAGCATCATGGTGAACCGCGCGTCGTCGACCTGCGCGTCGTAGTACTGCAGCGCGCCGACGAGCGCGTCGTCGCGCAGCGCGGGCGCGATCCGCAGCGCCTGCCGCTTGGACAGGTGCCGGTGGTGCGGCATGCCGCGGCCGTGCCCTCCCGCGCTCGCCATCATGTCGTAGAGCAGCATGCCGGTGCCGGTGTACGCGCGCTCCCAGGCGTGGTGCTTCAGCGGGTACATGAACGGGATCGGGTGCACGAGGTGCGGCGCGAGCCGCTGCACGAGCAGGCCGCGTTCCTGCAGGGCCTCGCGTACCAGCGCGAAGTCGAGCATCTCGAGGTACCGGATGCCGCCGTGGATCAGCTTGCTGGAGCGGCTTGACGTGCCGGCGGCGTAGTCGCGCATCTCCACCAGCGCGACGGTGAGGCCGCGGCTCACCGCGTCCACGGCGGCTCCGGCGCCGACCACGCCGCCGCCGATCACGACGACGTCGAACTCGTCCGCGGCCATCCGCCGCAACGACTCCGCCCGGTGCTGCGGCGACAGGCTGCCGGTGTCCACGGCGAACGCCCCCTTCTGCTCGCTTCACACGATGAACCAGTGCTTCCCACGTCCTGCAGGCCGTGCGAAGCCCCAGTTGATCATGAGAACATGATCAGCCGGGACACCCCCGAGGCTGTCAGTCGACGTCGACCCAGCCGAAGGTGCGTTCCACGGCCTTCTTCCAGCCCGCGTAGCCGGCCTCCCGCTGGTCCTCGCTCCACGTCGGCTCCCAGCGCCTTTCCTCGTTCCAGTTCGCCCTAAGCTCGTCCGTCGTCTGCCAGAACCCCACCGCCAGGCCGGCGGCGTACGCCGCACCCAGCGCCGTGGTCTCGGCGACGACCGGCTTCGACACGGGCACCCCGAGGATGTCCGCCTGCATCTGCATGCACAGCTCGTTGGCCGTGACGCCGCCGTCGACCTTGAGCACGCTGATCTCGACGCCCGCGTCCTTCGCCATCGCCTCCGCGACGTCGCGGCTCTGGTAGCAGATCGCCTCGAGCGTCGCCCGGGCGAGGTGGGCGTTGGTGTTGAACCGGGACAGGCCGACGATCGCACCGCGCGCGTCCGAGCGCCAGTACGGCGCGAACAGGCCGGAGAACGCGGGCACGAAGTAGATGCCGCCGTTGTCGTTCACCTGGCGCGCCAGCGCCTCGCTCTCGGCGGCGCCGGAGATGATGCCGAGCTGGTCGCGCAGCCACTGCACGGCCGAGCCGGTGACCGCGATCGAGCCCTCCAGGCAGTACACCGCGGGCTCGTCGCCGAACTTGTAGCCGAGCGTGGTGAGCAGGCCGTTCTTGGAGCGGACGATCTCGGTGCCGGTGTTCTCCAGCAGGAAGTTGCCGGTGCCGTAGGTGTTCTTGGACTCCCCGGGCGCGAAGCACACCTGGCCGACGGTGGCGGCCTGCTGGTCGCCGAGGTCGCCGGTCAGCGGCACGGCGCCGCCGAGCGGCCCGCTGGTGAGCGTCTCGCCGTAGTGGTTCGGGTCGGACGACGGCCGGATCTCGGGCAGCATCTGCCGCGGGATGCCGAAGAACGACAGCAGCTCCTCGTCCCAGTCGAGCGTCTCGAGGTTCATCAGCATCGTGCGGCTGGCGTTCGTCACGTCGGTGACGTGCACGCCGCCCTCGGCGCCGCCTGTGAGGTTCCAGAGCAGCCAGGTGTCGGTGTTGCCGAAGACCGCCTCACCGCGCTCGGCCGCCTCGCGGACGCCGTCGACGTTCTCCAGGATCCACTGGATCTTGCCGCCGGAGAAGTAGGTGGCGGGCGGCAGGCCGGCCTTCTGCCGGATCACGTCGCCCTTGCCCTCGCGTTCGAGCGCGGACGCGATGCGGTCGGTGCGGGTGTCCTGCCAGACGATCGCGTTGTAGTAGGGGCGGCCCGTCCTCGGGTTCCACACGACGGCCGTCTCGCGCTGGTTGGTGATGCCGAGCGCGGCGAGGTCGACGGACGCGAGGTTCGCCTCGTTGAGCGCCGTACGGATCACCAGCGCGGTGCGCTCCCAGATCTCCAGCGGGTTGTGCTCGACCCACCCGGCCTGCGGCAGGATCTGCTCGTGCTCGAGCTGGTGCTTGCCGATCTCGTTCCCGCCGTGGTCGAAGATCATGAATCGGGTGCTCGTGGTGCCCTGGTCGACAGCTCCGACGAAGTCCGCCATGACGTGATGCCTCCCCGCCTCGGGTCGCCGCTGGGCAACAGCGGCTACGCCGCGATCGTATGGGTGAGAAGGACGTTCCCGCTACGGCCCCGACGCCGTGCAGTCGGCGTCGCGTGTGTTTTCCGCAGATTGCGGCGGTGCGGAGGACGGTCCCGGTCACGGACTCCGACGCTACTTCTGCAGCGAGACCGCCCGTTGCAGGAGCTCCTGGTATTTCTCCCTGACACCCGACTGCGCGGCGCCGTCGCCCTGACCGCCGGTGTCACCGCCGCGGCTCGCGGAATCGGTCGTCTCCAGCGGGTTGTCCACGACCTCCCGCAGGACCTGCACAAGCTCATCGAGCGCGCTCACGCGTGCCCTCCCCGAGTGTTCTGCTGACCGTTTGATGAACCACGAATAGTGCCGCACCCGTCGACGGAGCGCAACGGGGGTGATGCAGGGGACGGCATGCTGCCGGCCAGAGCCGGAGCCTGCGGATACCGCCGAGGCCGATCAACATCGCCATCAGGATGGGCAGCTCCAGGTACGCGTGGTAGCCCGCCAGCGCCGAGTAGACCGTGCGGGCGCGATGTCCGCGGGTTGCGAGCACCGGGCGACCCTACCGGGTGTGCGACAGCGTCAGGGGCGCGCAGAGCCACGAGCCCGCGCGGTTGACCAGGGCGCGGTGCGGGTTGCGGCCGAGGTACGCGACCAGCCGGTCGGCCGGGCTGGCCCGGCGCGGCAGCTCGACCGGCGGTGCGAACCGGCCCGGGCGGTCGGCGTCGGTGACGAACAGCGGGACGACCTCGAGCAGGTCCGCCGCGAGCGACGCCGGCAGCGGGCGGTGCCGGCCGCAGGCCTGCGCGGCGTCCCAGCCGTGCACGGCGATCTCGACCGCACCGGTGGTCGCCACCAGCGCCGTGGACACGGTCAGCCCGGCGATCGCGACCGCACACCGGGACTGCTCGGCCCGGCTGCACGCGCCGATCAGCTCCCTGGCGTGCGAGCGCACCGCGCCGACCGGGTCGCCCGCCGGTGGCTGGACGCCCCACGAGTCGCCGAGCGCGACCTCGGCACCTGTCACCGCCTCGAGCATGGAGACAACGGCGTCGTCGAGATGCCAGAGCAGCGCGCCGAGGTCCCACCACGGGCAGGGCGTCGCATGGGCGAGCGCGTCACGGGTGACGAGGTGCAGGCTGCCCAGCGCATAGCTGACCGCCCGCTCGAGCAGCGCGACGCCGCCCAGCAGCGCTCCGTCCCGCGCCCCGGACTCGCTCATGTCAGGCAGCCACGGTCTCCGGCAGGCCGAACGTCTCGAACAGGTCGCGCTCGAAGAAGACGCTGGCGTGCGTGACGCCGTTCTCGCCGAGGGTGAGCACCTGCAGCTGGAACGGCCGGTGCACGCCGTCCTCGCCGAGCAGGTAGACGCCGAACGCGGGCTGGCCGTTGGCCGTCGTGGGCACCAGCTTCATGTCCCCCGGGCCCTTCGCCGGGCACTGGGTGTCGATCAGCCGGCCGATGTTCGCGGGGCCGTGGTACCAGCCGGGGAACGGCGGCATCTCCCAGACCGCGTCGGACGTGAACAGCTCGACGATCGCGTCGACGTCCTTGTTCTCGAACGCCGTGACGTAGCGGTCGAGCAGCGCGCGCTGCTCGGTGTCGGTCGGCGGCGAGACGGTCTCCTCGGTCGGCATCACCTCGTCGAGCTGCGCGCGGGCACGCTGCAGGATGCTGTTGACGGCGGTCGTGGTGACGCCGACCGCGTCGGCGACCTCGGCGGCGCGCCACTGCAGCACGTCGCGAAGGATGAGCACGGCACGCTGCCGCGGCGGCAGGTGCTGCAGCGCCGCGACGAACGCGAGCCGGATGCTCTCCTTGGACGTGGCGACCGACGCCGGGTCGGACCCCTCCGTGCTCACGAGGTCGTCGGGCACCGGCTCCAGCCAGGGCACCTCGTGGCTCTCCACGACCGGGACGTACGGGTCGGCGCTCGGGGCGCCGAGGCCGGTGGGCAGCATCCGCCGGCCGCTGCTCTCCAGCGCGGTGAGGCAGGCCCGGGTGGCGATGCGGTGTAGCCAGGTGCGAAGCGACGAGCGGCCCTCGAACTTGTCGTAGGCCCGCCAGGCGCGCAGGTACGTCTCCTGGACGAGGTCCTCGGCGTCGTGGACGGAGCCGAGCATGCGGTAGCAGTGTGCGGTGAGCTCTCGCCGGTAGGCGTCGGCCTCGCGCAGGAAATCCTCGTCGACCGGGTTGTTCGCGACGGTCACGGCGTTCTCCCTCGATGTGGGCTCTGCACCTGTATAGACCATGCGACCGACAGAAAGTCATCGCCGCGATGACTTTTCCGTCCCCGCCCGGTCTGCACCCGTGACAGCGAGTCCTGCCTGCCCGAACGGAGTCTTCGTGGCCACCAAGATCTTCGTGAACCTGCCCGTACGCGACCTCGCCCGCTCGGTCGAGTTCTTCACCCGGGTCGGCTACACGTTCGACGAGCGGTTCACCGACGAGAACGCCACCTGCATGGTGATCGGCGAGGACATCTACGCCATGCTCCTCGTCGAGCCGTTCTTCCGCACCTTCACGCGGAAGGAGATCGCGGACACCAGCACGACGACCGAGGTGATCGTCGCGCTGTCCGCGGACAGCCGCGGGCAGGTCGACGAGATCGTCGACCGCGCCTTCGCGGCCGGCGCGACCCCGGCCAGCGAGACCAACGACCAGGGCTTCATGTACGGGCGCAGCTACCAGGACCTGGACGGCCACATCTGGGAGGTCATGTGGATGGACCCGGCCACGGTCCGGGACGCGGACGCGGCCTGACCTCCGCCCCTGCACGTGACGGGCCCCGTGGTCCCGGCTTCTCATCCCGAGTTGGACGTTCTCACGTTCTACCGAACGTGAGAACGTCGCAATCAGCGTGAGGAGTCTGCGGAATGGCGGCCATCAGCGGGGGAATCCCGGCAGGCGCAGGGCCGCCGGGGCGGTCGGCGGGACGGCCGGGTTGCGCGGCGGTACCGGTGCCAGCCGCTCGTACGGCGAACCGAGTGCCGGGCGCGGGTCGGGGTCGCCGCGGTTGGGCCAGAACGACATCGCCCGCTCGGCCTGCGCGGTGATGGTGA
>JAFMQP010000312.1 GCA_017354575.1 Acidothermales bacterium
GTGACGATCACCTTCGCCGGGTCGCCCGCCCTCGCGCCGGGGGCGATGTTCACGATCACCGAGCCGGCGTCGTAGTCGGTGTCCGGCGCGACGGACAGCGCGGAGACCTGCCCGTCGTAGTAGTACGGCTCGTCGTCCCACGCCCAGAACGGCGCGAGGCGGACGTCGTCGAAGTAGGTGTCGTCCGCGATCAGCCTGCCGCGCACGACCTTAACGCCGGCGTCGGCGACGGACTTCGCCAGCGCGTCGTAGTCGGTGCCCAGCATCGTGGGGTCGCCGGTGCCGCGCAGGTAGAGGTTGCCGCCGGAGCTCAGCACGCTCGTCGTGAACCTGTGGTCGGATCCGAGCAGCTGCATCGCGGCGGTCGACGTCGCCAGCTTGGCGTTGGACGCCGGCACCAGCCGCTCGCTCGCATCGTGGTCGTACAGCACGGCGCCGGTTTCGGCGTCGCGCACCTCGAGCCCGACCTGCGCGCCGGACAGCCGCGGGTCGGCGAGGATCGAGTCGAGCCGCGAGCCCAGGCCCGACGCCGCCGCGGCGGCCGGTCGGTCGGCGCGGTCGAGCAGGGCGTGGGACGTGACGGGGGCGGGTGCCGCCCCGACGGCGAGTGCGGCGGTGACGGCCGGGACGAGCAGGTTGCGGGAGAACGAGACCATGGCGACCTCCGGGCACCGTGCGGGAAGCTGTCGGAAGGTTACGCCCACGCTCGCTGTTCTGTCAGTATCTGGCACGGCGGTGCGACGGCCTGCGACACAGCCGGCGGGCCGCCCTGGAAAGATGGAGACATGGCTGCCGAAGCAGGAGACAAGGCGTTCTACGTCACGACGCCGATCTACTACGTCAACGACGCCCCGCACCTCGGTCACGCGTACACGACGGTCGCCGCGGACATGATCGCCCGCTGGCACCGGCAGCGGGGCGAGCGGGTGTGGTTCCTCACCGGCACCGACGAGCACGGCCAGAAGGTGATGCGCTCGGCCGAGGCGGCCGGCGTCGAGCCGTCGGAGTGGTCCGACCGGCTGGTCGAGACCGAGTGGAAGCCGGTCCTCGAGGTCGTCGACGCGAGCAACGACGACTTCATCCGCACCACGGAGCAGCGGCACGTCGAGCGGGTGCAGCGTTTCTGGCAGGCGCTGTACGACGCCGGCCACGTCTACGAGGGCCGGTACGAGGGCCCGTACTGCGTGTCCTGCGAGGAGTTCAAGATCGAGAGCGAGCTCGAGGACGGCCAGGACGGGGAGAAGCTCTGCCCGATCCACGGCCGGCCCGTCGAGATCCTGTCGGAGACGAACTACTTCTTCCGGATGTCCGCGTTCGCCGACCGGCTGCTCGCGCTCTACGAGGAGCACCCCGAGTTCGTGCAGCCGGAGAGCATGCGCAACGAGCTGATCTCGTTCGTCCGGCAGGGCCTGCAGGACCTGTCGATCACGCGGTCGACGTTCGACTGGGGCATCCCCGTGCCGTGGGACCCGGACCACGTCCTCTACGTCTGGATCGACGCGCTGCTCAACTACGTCACCGCCGCCGGCTACTCGACCAACCCGGAGGCGTTCGCGCAGATCTGGCCGGCCGACCTCCACCTCGTCGGCAAGGACATCGCACGGTTCCACGCCGTGATCTGGCCGGCCATGCTGATGGCCGCCGGCATCGACGTCCCGCGGACGGTCTTCGCGCACGGCTGGCTGCTCGTCGGCGGCCAGAAGATGAGCAAGACCAAGCTGACCGGCATCCACCCGCGCGACATCGTCGACCACTTCGGCTCCGACGCGTTCCGGTACTACTTCCTGCGCGCGATCCAGTTCGGCTCGGACGGGTCGTTCTCCTGGGAGCACATGACGGCCGTCTACACGTCCGAGCTCGCCAACGGCCTCGGCAACCTCGCGTCCCGGGTGGCGGCGATGGTCGGGCGGTACTTCGACGGCACGCTGCCCAAGCCCACCGACCACGGCCCGGCCGAGGACGTGATCGCCGAGAAGCTGGCCGACGCCGCGCGCCGTGCCGACGCCGCGATCGACCGGTTCGCGCTGCACGAGGCGCTCGCCGCCACCAACGAGCTCGTCGGCGCGGTGAACGTCTACGTCACCGAGCAGGAGCCGTGGAAGGTCGCGAAGTCCGACGCCGACTCCGACCGCGCCCGTCTCGCGACCATCCTCTACACCGCGGCCGAGGCGTTGCGCGCGATCGCCGTCCTGCACAACGCCGTGATGCCCAAGGCGTCCGGCGCGCTGTGGGAGTCGCTCGGCGCCGCGGAGCAGCTCGGCGCGCTCGCCGAGCAGCGTGTGCAGGATGCGGGAACCTGGGGCCAGCTGCCACCGGGTGCGACGGTCACCAAGACCGCCGCGCTCTTCCCCCGCCTGCCCGAGGAGCCGGCCGGCTCGTGAGCCGTCGCGAAGGCAGCCCGCCGCCCGCGCCCGAGCCGCTGCGCGGCGCAACCGTCGACGCGCACACGCACCTGGACGCGCTGGACGTGGAAGTCGCGGACGTCGTCGCGGCGGCACGTGCGGTCGGCGTCGTCGGAATGGTGACGACGGGCGACTCGGTGGCGTCGTCGCGGTGGTGCGCCGGAACGGCGGCCGCACACGACGGCGTACTCGCCGCCGTCGCGATCCACCCCAACGAGGCCGGCGATGCCGATGACGCCGCGTTCGCCGAAATCGCTTCGCTGGCAACGCTTTCCGACGTCCGCGCGGTGGGGGAGACCGGCCTCGACAACTACTGGGAACGGGTCGAGCCGGCGGTGCAGCAGGAGGCGTTCCGGCGGCACATCGCGATCGCGAAGGACACCGGCAAGACGCTCGTGATCCACGACCGCGACGCCCACGACGACGTGCTCCGCATCCTCGCCGAGGAGGGTGCGCCCGAGCACACGGTGTTCCACTGCTTCTCCGGCGACGCCGACATGGCGCGGGTCTGCGCCGACCGCGGCTACGTGATGAGCTTCGCCGGCACCGTCACGTTCAAGAACGCGGCGAGCCTGCGGGACGCCGCGAAGATCGCGCCCGCCGAGCTGATCCTGGTCGAGACCGATGCGCCGTTCCTCACGCCGGCGCCGTACCGCGGCCGGCCGAACGCGCCGTACCTCGTGCCGCTCACCGTCCGCTGCCTCGCCGAGGTCCGCGGCGCCCGCGAGGACGAGATCGCGGCGACGACGACGGCGAACGCGGAACGGGTGTTCGGCCCGTTCGGCCCGGCCGTCACGCACCGCTGATACTGGTCTCGACCACTTGACGGCCCGGTCGGCGGTCCCCGAACATTCTCGTGGGATCCGGGGGGTTTCTCGCACTTCTGCCGGGAGGCCGTCGTGTCCGGTGCCGCTCGTCGCCTGTCGTTCTCGCTTCTCGCCGTCGCCATGCTCGTGGCCGCTCTGCTCGTCCCTGGCACGGCCGCGGCTGACACGTCGTCGCCGCCGTCGGTGACGCCGCCTGCCGTGTGGCCGAAGCCGCAGCAGGTGTCGCCCCGTGACGACGGCTTCCCGCTGCCGCAGCGGGTCGGGCTGGTGACCGGGGCCAAGACCGACCCGTCCGCGGTGACCGCCGTACGGAAGGTGCTCACGGACGCCGGTGTCACGACGATCGTCACCGCCACCGACGACGACCCGACGCCGGACGCGCCGGTCGTCGTGTGGGTCGGCGGGCCCGCCGAGAACAGCGCGTCCGCGTCGGCGCTGAAGACGCTCGGCATCGCCGGGCCGTCCGGTCTGCCGGGCGAGGGCTACGTGCTGGGTGTCGGGCGCGACTCCGACGGCGACGGCCGCGTCGTGCTGTCCGGCGCGGACCCGACCGGCACGTTCTACGCCGCGCAGACGCTGCGGCAGCTCGTCGTCCCGCAAGCCGGGCGCAACTGGCTGCCCGGCGTCTCGGTACGCGACTGGCCGGCGTCGCCGCTGCGCGGAGTGATCGAGGGCTTCTACGGACCCCCGTGGTCGACGGCGGACCGGCTGGCGCAGTTCGACTTCTACGCCGCGACGAAGCAGAACGTGTACGTCTACTCGCCGAAGGACGACCCGTATCTGCGCGACCAGTGGCGTACGCCGTACCCGCCCGACCAGCTGGCCGTCATCGAGCAGCTCGTCGACCGCGCCACCGCCGACCACGTGCAGTTCACCTACGCGATCTCGCCCGGCCTCTCGGTCTGCTACAGCAGCGACGCGGACGAGCAGGCGCTCGTCGCGAAGCTGCAGTCGATGTGGGACATCGGCGTGCGCTCGTTCGCCATCCCGCTCGACGACATCAGCTACACGAGCTGGAACTGCAGCCAGGACCAGGCGCGCTTCGGCACGGGCGGCGGCGCCGCCGGGGAGGCGCAGGCGTACCTGCTCAACCGCGTGCAACACGACTTCGTCGACACGCACGCGGGTGCCAATCGGCTGGAGATGGTGCCGACCGAGTACTCGAACGTCAGCGACTCCCCGTACAAGACGGCGATCAGGACGCAGCTCGACAAGAAGGTCATCGTCGAGTGGACCGGCGTCGGCGTCGTCCCCGCGACGATCACCGCGCAACAGTCGAAGCAGGCCGAGGACGTGTTCGGGCACGACATCCTGGTCTGGGACAACTACCCGGTGAACGACTACACGACGAACCGGCTGCTCCTCGGCCCGTACACCGGCCGCGAGCCGGGCGTGCTCGACCACGTCGTCGGCGTCACGGCGAACCCGATGATCGAGGCGGAGCCGTCGAAGATCTCCGAGTTCACGTCCGGCGCGTTCCTGTGGAACGCCAACGGTTACGACGCCGACACCGCGT
>JAFMQP010000313.1 GCA_017354575.1 Acidothermales bacterium
CGGTTCGCCGTCGCGGTAGGTCACCACGCCCGGCGGATGCTCCCGCTCGCACAGCCGGCGCATGGCCCGTTCGCGGCTCCCGTCGCCGAGCCGCTCGATCTCGGCGGCCCGCAGCCGGTGGGACAGGCACCAGCAGTGGTTGGCGCGGCGGCTGCGGTTGACGACGTCGGCGAAGTCCTCGAACCGGTCCGGTGTCACGGGGTGCGTCTCCCACGTCGTCATGGGTCCAGCCCATCATGTGCCGCCGACACCGATCACGTGGTGCGAATCACGTCCTGATCATGGGCGGTCGGGAAGACATGCCGACCCGCGTGAGTTTCAATGGGTGTGCGACGCGGTAGAAGCTCCGCGGAGCACATCCAACCAGTTCGTCGGGCCGGGAAGGCCGGTCCTGTCACGTCTTCGAGGAGGAGATAGCTATGGCAACGGTGTGGGGGCTGCTGTCCGGTGAGGCAGTGGCCGCGGTCGTCCTGGCGGCGGTGGCGGCGAGGTGGGTCTCGGCCCGCGTTCGGCCCCGTACCGAGCAGCCCGAGCCCGAGAGCGCTCGCTGACTTCTCAACGACAACTGACACCGAGGACCCCGGTTCGCGCCGGGGTCCTGTCATTCCCGGTGCTCGAACGCCGCGACGGCACCGGCGAGGGCGACGGCGATACGTTGCCTGCCGCCGGTGCTCGAGAGCGTCCTCGCGTCGGTCGGGTTGCGCATGTTGCCCGCCTCGAGCATGACCGCCGGCACCGACGCGAGGTTCAGCGTGCCGAGGTCGCGGCGTACCTCGACGCCGTGGCTGCCGAGGTACGTCGACCGCCGGAAACCGTGTGACACCATGGCTTCCGCGACGTCGGCGGCCAGTACGTCGGACCGCCGGTACGTCCCTGTCGTGTAACCGGCGACCTTTCCGGGACGCAGCACGGTGAACCCGTGCGCGGTCTCGGCCGAGCCGTCACCGTGGATGGAGACGAGCAGGTCGGCGTGGTACCGCGCGGCCATCCTGCCGCGCACGTCGACGCACGGACCCACGCCGTGGTCGTCGTGCCGGGTGAGCACGACGGTGGCGCCGTCGTGGTGCAGCAACGCGGTCAGCCGCTTGGCGACGTCCCACGTGAACGCGTGCTCGGGATAGCCCGAGTCCGTCTGGGTCCCCGTGGTGTTGCACGGCTTGCGCAACCCGCCGGCGTCGACCGGCCGGTCGATCTCGCTCTCGTGGCGGCCGTTGCCGCCGTTGTGCCCGGGGTCGACGACGACGACCAGGCCGTGCAGCGGCGCGGAAGCGTTCCCGCCGGCCGACGCGGTCGGAGTAGGCGTGCCCGCGGACGCCGTCGCGCTGGGCGTCCTCGTCGACGGGGCGTCGCTGTGCGCCTCGTGCGCGGGACGCAACGGTGAGCATGCGGCCAGTGCGGTGGCGGCCAGTGCGGCCGCGACAGCCGTGCGCGTGGGGCGAGAACGCATGCCTGCGAGGCTATCGTTCCGTTCCCGGCGGGCGAGGTCTATGGTCACCGGAGATCGCGACGACGGACGGAGGCGACGATGGGGAGCGACCGACCCGGGCGGGACTGCGTACCCAACCTGCAGTCGTACGTGGAGGAGCGGGAGCGGTTCGACCTCTCGCCCGGCGACCGTTTCAACCCGGTGCACGACATCATCGAGACGTGGGCGGCCGACGACCCGGACGCGCTCGCGCTGCTGAGCCTCGACGCCGCGGGCGAGGTGACCGCACGGCACAGCGTCGCAGACCTCGCCAGGGAGTCGCGGCGCGCCGCGCGCGCCCTGCTCGACCTCGGCGTACGCAAGGGCGACGCCGTCTTCCTCATGCTGCCGCGCGTGCCCGCGTGGTATGCGGCACTGCTCGGCGCCGTCCGCATCGGCGCGCTGCCGATGCCCGGGCCGAACCTGTTGACGGGCAAGGACATCGCGTACCGCATCGGGCAGGCCGACGCCGTCGCCGCGATCGTCGACGGTCCCGGCGCCGGCAAGGTCGACGAGGTGGCCGCGGGCCTCCCGACGCTGCGGCACCGCGTCTGCTGGTCGGGGGCGGGGGAGACGGCGGAGGGCTGGCACGACTTCGACGCGCTGCTCGACGCCGCAGGCGACGGCGACACGCCCGCGGACCCGACGGCGTCGTCCGACCCGATGCTCATCTACTTCACCTCGGGTACCGTCGCGCAGCCGAAGATGGTGCTGCACACGCAGGCGTCGCTCAGCCTCGGCCACGTCATCACGGCGCGGTACTGGCACGACCTGCGGCCCGGTGACCTGCACTGGACCATCTCCGACACCGGCTGGGCGAAGGCGGCGTGGGGAAAGCTGTTCGGCCAGTGGTACCAGCGCGCCACCGTCGTGCAGATGGACATGGGCAAGCCGGAGGCCGACACCATCTTCCGGGTCATCCAGGACCAGGGCATCACCTCTTTCTGCGCGCCGCCGACGCTCTACCGCATGCTCGTCCTCGCCGACCTCGGCGGGTACGACCTGTCCGCGCTGCGGCACTGCACCAGCGCCGGCGAGCCGCTCAACCCGGAGGTCATCAAGGTGTGGGCCGAGGGCACCGGCGGACTCACCATCTACGACGGCTACGGGCAGACGGAGACGACGAACATCGTCGCGAACTACCGCACCGTGCCGGTCCGGCCCGGCTCGATGGGCAGGCCCGCGCCCGGCTACGTCGTCGACGTGCGCGACGACGAAGGCGGCGAGGTGCCCGTGGGCGAGGTCGGCAACGTCTGCGTCCAGGCGGAGCCCAGGCCGCTCGGCCTGTTCCGCGAGTACTACCGCGACCCGGACGCCACGGCGGCGGCGTTCCGCAACGGCTGGTACTTCACCGGCGACAAGGCACGCAAGGACGCGGACGGGTACTTCTGGTTCGAGGGCAGGGCGGACGACGTCATCACGTCCGCCGCGTACCGGATCGGGCCGTTCGAGGTCGAGTCGGCGCTGGTCGAGCACCCGGCCGTCGCCGAGGCAGCCGTCGTCGGCAAGGACGACCCACGGCGGACGCAGATCGTCACCGCGTTCGTCATCCTCGTGCCCGGCACCAAGGGCTCGCCCGCGCTGGCCACCGAGATCCAGGACTTCGTGAAGAGGCAGACGGCGCCGTACAAGTACCCGCGCGAGATCTACTTCGTCGAGGAGCTGCCGAAGACCGTGTCGGGCAAGATCCGGCGCACCGAACTGCGCGACCGGCTGCGTCAGGGCGCCGGCTGACGGCGTCGCTCGGCGAAGCCGACGAGGGCGCCGACCGCGAGCACGCCGGCCGACACGGCGATGCCGAGCCGCACGCCGCCGCCGGTGTCGGACAGCATGCCCGCGAGCACCGGCCCGATGCACTGGCCGGCGGCGAACGCCACGGTGAAGCCGCCGATCGCGGGCGTCCACTGGTGCGGCGGCAGCACGGCACGGACGTACTCGGTGAACACCGTGACCACCATCAGGAACGAGCCGCCGAACAACACCGCCGAGACGAACCCGACCGCGGCGGTGGCCGTCACGAGGGGGAGCGCGGCGCCGACCGCGAGCACGGCGAGGATCAGCGCCGCCCGTCGCGGTGGCGTGAACGGACGCAGCGACCGCGTCCAGACGAACGGGCCCGCGATGCCGGCTGCGCCGAGCACGGACCAGAACGCCGCGACGCCGACGATGGTCAGGCCGCCCGATCGTAGGTACGCGACTACGAACGTCATGTAGGCGATGTAGCCGGCGCCGAACAGGCCGTACGCCAGCAGGGCCGGGACCATCCGGCGCGCCGGCCACCGGTGGTCGCCGCCCGCCGGTGGCGCGGGCGGCTCCGGCGCCGTCCGTGCGGCGCGCACGGTCACGACGAGGACGAGGAACGACGCGGCACCCATGACCAGCCAGGCCACGCGCCACCCGAGGTTCTGGGGGAGCTCGGCGAGCAGCGCGGGGAGAGCCAGCCCGGTGGCGAGGATGCCGGCGCTCGCGCCGGCGAAGTACACGCCGGTGGCGAGGGTGCCGTCCACCGGCACACGACGGGTCCGGATCGCCTGGGCGAGCAGGCCGGCGCCGGTGATGAAGGTGAGCGCGCCGGTCGCGCCGGTGACCGCCCGCAACACCAGCAGGACGAACAGGTTGGACGTCGCGGCGCACGCGAGGAGCGAGACGCCGGTGGCGACGATGCCGGCGGCGAAGCTCGTCCTCGTGCCGAACCTGCGTGCGACCCGCGCCGCGCCGAGCGAGCCGGCGAGGTAGCCGACGGCGTTGGCCGCGTTGACCGCACCTGCGGCGGCGAACGACCAGTGCAGCTGCGCCTTCATCGTCGGCAGCAGCAACGCGTACGCGAACCGGCCGAGCCCGAGCGCCGCGAACGGGCCCAGCGAAAGCCCGAAGGCGAGCGTGACCGGGCCGGCGGAACCCGTGGCCCGCGTCGCCGCGCGCGTCCGCTCCCGCGTGGCTCTCGTCACGAGGCCGCCCGGACGAGCGTCCGCGCCGCGGCCCGCGCCTGCGCGATCGGCTCCCGTGCGAGCTCGGGGTCGCCGTCGACCGCGACCCGCGCGTGCACGCCCTCGATGAGCAGTTGCAGCTGCACCGCGAGTGCGTGCGGCCCGCGCAGGCGCGCCGCGCGGGCGAGCGACTCGACGTAGTCGCGCAGCCAGGTCTTCTGCTCCCTCGCCGTCAGCCGCGCCGGGCTGTCGGGGTCGGGGATCTCGGCGGCGGCGTTGACGAACGCGCAGCCGCGCGCACCGCCGTCCGCGTAGAACGCCTCGAGCCAGTCGAAGACGGCGAGGACCTTCGC
>JAFMQP010000066.1 GCA_017354575.1 Acidothermales bacterium
CGACGGGTCCGCGCGGCCCGGCGACCAGATCGCCGCGGCCACCGTCGCCGCCGAGCGGATCGCCGACCTCGTCCGGCTCGGCTACGACGTCGCCGTCACCCACGGAAACGGCCCGCAGGTCGGCAACATCCTCGTCAAGAACGAGCTCGCCGCCCAGGTCGTGCCGCCCGTGCCGCTCGACTGGTGCGGCGCGCAGACCCAGGCCACCATCGGGTTCGTCGTCATGGACGCGCTGCAGTACGCGTTCGCCGTCCGCGGCGTCGACCGGTTGGTGGCCGCGCTCGTCACGCGCACCCGCGTCGACCGTGACGACCCCGGCCTGCGGCGGCCGACCAAGCCGGTCGGCCGGTACCTGTCCGCCGACGAGGCGCGCACGATGATCGAGCACGGGCAGACGTGGGAGGAGCGCGGCGAGCGCGGCTGGCGCCGCGTCGTCGCGTCACCCGAACCGCTCGAGGTGCTGGACGCCGACGCCGCGCGGACGCTGGTCGACGCCGGCTTCGTCGTGGTCTCGGCGGGCGGCGGCGGTATCCCCGTCGTCCGCGAGGCCGACGGGACGCTGCGCGGCGTCGAGGCCGTCATCGACAAGGACCTCACCGCCGCGCTGCTCGCCCGCGCGCTCGACGCGGACGTGCTGCTCATCGCCACCGACGTCGACCACGTGCAGACGGGCTTCGGCACGCCGGACGCCAGCCCGATCGGGCGCACGACGCCCGCCGGGCTGCGCACACTGGCCGCCGCGGGCGAGTTCGCCGCCGGGTCGATGGGCCCCAAGGTCGAGGCGGCGTGCCGGTTCGTCGAGGGCGGCGGCACGCGTGCGGTCATCACGTCGCTTTCCCGCATCGAGGACGCGATGCTGCACGGAACCGGTACGGTCGTCGAACCTGCGTGACGGGAGGAACGCCCATGCCGGAGCCGATCGAGGTCAGGAAGGTCGTGCTCGGGTCGGTGAGCGACGCGTCCGGGCTCGCGGCGCTCCTCGACGACGGCGTCGTCGAGGCCGACCGCGTCGTCGCCGTCGTGGGCAAGACCGAGGGCAACGGCGGCGTCAACGACTACACCCGCATCATCGCCGACCGCGCGTTCCGCGAAGTACTGGTCGACCGCGGCAGCCGCACCGTGGACGAGGTGCGGCAGGTGCCGATCGTCTGGTCCGGCGGCACCGACGGCGTCATCAGCCCGCACGCCACGGTCTTCGCGACGCTGCCCGCCGACCGCGCCGTCGCCACCGACGAGCCGCGGCTGACGGTCGGCTACGCGCTGAGCGACCGGCTGCCGCCCGAGGAGATCGGCCGCACCGCGATGGTCGACAAGGTCGCCGCGGCCGTCCGCGACGCGACGGCCCGCGCGGGCGTCACCGACCCGGCCGACGTCCACTACGTGCAGACCAAGACGCCGCTGCTCACCATCGACACCATCAGGGACGCCAAGAGACGCGGGCAGACCGTGTGGACCGAGCACACGCTCGAGTCGATGGACCTCTCCAACGGGTGCACCGCACTCGGCGTCGCGGTGGCACTCGGCGAGATCGAGCGGCCCGAGGACGAGGACGTGCTGCACGACCGCTCGCTGTACTCGTCGGTGGCGTCGTGTTCGTCCGGCGTCGAACTGGACCGTGCGCAGGTGGTCGTCGTCGGCAACGCGCGGGGCATCGGCGGCCGCTACCGGATCGGCCACTCGGTCATGCGCGACGCGCTGGACGCCGACGGCATCTGGGCGGCGATCCGCGACGCCGGTCTCCACCTGCCCGACCGCCCGCACCCGTCCGACCTCGGCGACCGCCTGGTCAACGTGTTCCTCAAGTGCGAGGCGAGCCAGGACGGCACCGTGCGCGGGCGGCGTAACGCGATGCTCGACGACTCCGACGTGCACTGGCACCGGCAGATCAAGGCCTGCGTGGGCGGCGTGGCCGCGGCGGTCACCGGCGACCCCGCGGTGTTCGTCTCGGTGTCCGCCGCGCATCAGGGACCGGACGGGGGCGGCCCGGTCGCCGCCGTCGTCGACCTCGGCTGACGTCCAACGAGACAGCGGAGCGGAAGGCGCACCGCACGATGCGTCGGCGGGCTCTTCCGCCGCGGTCCGCCATCGTGCTACATCACTGCGCGCGGGGGCCGTGACGCTCCCGGTCACCTTCTCGTCGAAACGGGCTCATGGGCAGGCACGCGACGCACCAGACCGACGGCAGAAATTCGTCCCGCCGGTTACCGGCAGAGCTCGCCATCTACCGCGCCGACACCCACCGGCACGTGATCCCGCGCCTGTTCGGCCGCGGGGACCTCGTCCTGCTCGGCCTCGGCGTGATGATCGGCGCCGGCATCTTCACCCTGGCCGCCGAGCAGGCGGCCGCCAGCGCGGGTCCCGCGGTCATCGTGTCGTTCCTCGTCGCCGGGTTGGTCTGCCTGCTCGCCGCGATGTCGTACGCGGAACTGTCCTCGGCGATCCCCGTCGCCGGAAGCGCGTACACCTTCAGCTACGTCATCTTCGGCGAGTTCTGGGCGTGGCTCGTCGGCT
The DNA here is from genome assembly GCA_017354575.1 of Acidothermales bacterium. Lineage (GTDB taxonomy): Bacteria > Actinomycetota > Actinomycetes > Streptosporangiales > WHST01 > WHST01. The sequence goes on from JAFMQP010000066.1 coordinate 2,512, forward strand.
GGGCGCTGCTGCTCGAGCTCGTCCTCGCCGCCGCCGTCGTGAGCAGGTCGTGGTCGGAGTACCTCGTCGCGACGCTCGACGGCTTCGGCGTGCGGCTACCGGACTCGATCGGCTCCCTCCTGCACTTCGACTCCGCGGTCAACGTCGGGTCGGTGGTGTTGATCGCCCTGCTGACCCTCGTGGTCGCGACCGGGACGCGGCTTTCCGTGCGGGTGATCCGCGCGGTCGTCATCGCGAAGGTCGCCGTCGTCGTCTTCATCGTGCTGCTCGGTGCGCTCTACATCCACTTGCGGAACTACACGCCGTTCATCCCGCCGGCCAAGCCCGGTAGCGGCACCGACCCAGGTGTCGTCCTCGAGCACCTCACCGGCAGCGTCGGCCACCAGTACGGCCTGTTCGGCATCTTCGCCGCGGCCGGTGTCGTCACGTTCGCGTTCATCGGCTTCGACCTCATCGCGACCGCCGCCGAGGACGCACGAGAGCCGCGTCGCGCCGTCCCGTGGGGGATGCTCCTCGGGGTCGGTCTGGTGACGCTGGTCTACCTGGCGATGGCGATCGTGATCGTCGGCATCCGCCCGTACACGAAGCTCGCCACCGGCGCGTCGGTCTCGGCCGCCTTCGCGGCGGTGGGCCTCGGCTGGGCGGCCAAGGTCATCAACGTGGGGGCGTTGCTCGCGCTCACGACCGTCGTCATGGTCGTGCTCATCGCGCTCAGCCGGGTCGTCTTCGCGATGGGACGCGACGGGCTGCTGCCCACCGGGCTGTCGCACGTGAACCGGAGGTTCTACTCACCCGCCAGGGCGACGGTGCTGGCCGGGTGCGCCGCGGCTGTCCTGTCGCTCTACCCACGGGTCGGCGACCTCGCCGAGGCCCTGGTGCTGGGCGCGCTGTTCGCGTTCGTGTTCTGCTCGGTCGGTGTGCTGGTGCTCAGGCGCACCCAACCGCGGATGCCGCGGGGCTTCCGCATGCCCGGCGTGCCGCAGCTGCCGATCCTCGCGATCTGCGCGATCGGCTGGCTGATGCTCAACCTGCACGTCGCGACCTGGCGCAACTTCCTGGTCTGGATGCTCGTCGGCGTGCTCGTCTACCTGGTCTACGGACGCAGGCACAGCCGCCTGCACCGCGGCGAGGAGCCGGAGGTGATCCCCCCGGAGCCGGGCACGGCTCCGGGGACGCCGCCGGGCGCTCAGAACCCCCAGATGTGGTAGGACTCGATCTCCATCCGGGCGCTCACCCGCGGCCGTTCGCGGTTGGCGTACGGCGTGCCCCTGTAGTGCCTCGCGAGCCGGTCGATGTCGGTGAGGTCGGGGTCGGGCGCTGTGGTCACCGTGCCCTGCAAGCTGACGTGCCGGTACCACGAGTCGCCGTCCAGCACGGTGAGCGAGATGCGCGGATCCGCGGCGATGTGCTGGAGGCGCTTCCGGCCCGCGTCGAGGTTCACCAGGATGCGGCCGTCGTCCCAGAGGTACCAGGTGGCGACGGAGACGGGCGCGCCGTCCGGGCGCACGGTCGCCATCACGGCCGGGTTGGGGCGCTGCAGCAGCTCGACGAGGTCGGCGGGAAGCGGCGGTCGTGGCACGGGTTCTCCTCGGGTCAGTGCGGCGGGACGTTGAGACTGCGGATGACGGGACGGTCGTGCTCGTGCCCGAGCACGGACAGCCGCGCCGTGTCGAGTGTGACGAGCCGGCCGTGGTCGGGCGGCTGGCCGAGCCAGCGCGCGGTCAGCACCCGCAGGGCGTGGCCGTGGCCGGTGAGCAGCACGTCGCCCTCGTCGAGCGCGGGCGCGATCCGGGCGAGCACGCGGTCGACGCGCATGCCGACCTCGTCGACCGTCTCGCCCGGGTGCTCGTCGTCGCCCGGCGGGACGCCGTCCGTCCACAGGTACCAGCCGGGACGCTCGACCCGGATGTCCGGCGTGGTGCGTCCCTCGTAGCCGCCGTAGTCCCACTCGCGCAGGTCGTCGTCGACGCGGACCGCGTGGACGCCGGCGAGCTCGGCGGTGCGCACGGCCCGGGTCAGCGGGCTGGCGAGGACGAGCGCGAACCGGTGCCTGGCGAGCACGGGGGCGACGGCACGCGCCGCCACCTCGCCCGCGGGCGTGAGCGGGACGTCGGTACGGCCGGTGTGCCTGCCGTCGCGGCTCCATTCGGTCTCGCCGTGCCGGAGCAGCACCACCTCGCCCACGGCACCGACCCTACTTGTACTCCCAGTGCCACGGCTCGAACGGGCTGTGCTCCGCCCAGTACGGATGGATCCAGCCGAACTTGGGGGCGTTCTGCTTCATCCAGCGGAACTGCGTTGACCCGTAGACCTGGATCCCGCAGCCGAGGTCGACCGCGTCGCCGAGCCCGTGCCTGCTGGTGCCGGGCACGGCGGCGAGCCCCGGCTTCCTGCGGAAGACCGAATACTGCACGGACAGGGGACGGTACGAGTCGGTGACGCAGATGTGCCTGTTGAAGCGCATCTGGTACGCCGTGTCGAGCAGCCAGAACGCGCGCGCGGCCGACGGCTTGAGCATATGGCCCCGCTGCGGGAGCGGGCAGAGCATGCTCGGCGGGATCAGCCCGTTCGGGAAACCGCCGATGTCCGGCTTGTCGCAGGGCCCGGCACCTGCCGGCTGGCCCATCCGGTCCATCCGCTCCCTGCTGACGCGAAAGGCGTCGCCGAACTGGCCGGCCTTCACCAGCGCGTTCGTCAGCTGGTCCAGCCGGGCGAGCAACTGGCTGGTGAGCCGCTTCGACTGCGCCTGCAGGCTCGTCCGCCGGTGGTCCAGCGCGGTCTGCTGCTTCTGCGCGGCGTGCTCGAGCGCCTGCGCGTGGCGGTGCAGCTCGGTCTGCCGGGCGACGTCGCCGGTGTAGTGGGCGACGACGTCCGTCTGCTGGTCGGTCAGGTACATCACGTCGGTGGTCGTGCGCTCGCGGCTCACCCCGCTCAGCGGGTCGGTCAGCATCGTCGTGACCTCGTCGCCTGTGGGGCTCTCGTAGGCGGAGACGGCGAGCGCGGCGAGGCGGTCGCGGGCGATGTCGAGCCGTGCCTGGGCGACCTGCTCGGCGTCGGCCGCGGCGAGCAGCTGCCGCTGCGTCGACCGCAGCCGGACCCGGCCGGCCTGGTACGCCCTGGTGCTCTTGGCCAGCCCGGCGGTGGCGGCGTCGGCCTTGGTGCGCAGCTCGGCGATCTGCTTGCGGAGCCCGGCGACGTTCTGCTGGGCGCGGGTCGTCGCGGGCGCGGCACTCGCCGGCTGCGCGGGTGCGACGAGCAACGTCGCCGCGACGGCGAGTGCGGCCACCACTGGGGAAGTGAGCCGGGCCGGCACGCGTTCACCGTAACCACAGCGGTATCAACGGTCACGTAGCGACACACCGGCCCCGCCTGCCTCGTCCGGGTTGGGGGCGACGACCCGGGGCTACCGCGCGAGCTGGACGATGCGGAACTGGTTGCCGAACGGGTCGCGCGCGCCGCAGTCGATGCCGTAGCCGCGGTCGGTCGGTTCGTCGTTGAACTCCACGCCGCGCGCCTTCAGCGTCTCGTACGTCTTCTGGCAGTCGTCGGTCGTGAGCCCGAACGTGAAGCCGGTGGCGCCCTTCGACACGAGCTCGCGGATCTGCTCGCCGCTCTTCTCGTCCATCCCCGGCGGGCCGGGCTTCTCGAGCAGGATGTCGCGTCCCTCCTGTCCGGGGACGCGGACGGTGAGCCAGCGCATGGCGCCGAAGTCCACGTCGGCGCTCACCTCCAGGCCGAGCTTGTTCACGTAGAAGTCGAGCGCCTCGTCCTGGTCGGAGACGAACACGTGCGAGATGTTGATCGAGTTGAACATCGGATTCTCCAGTCGCGTGGAATCGGGACAACCGCAACGTTATGCGCGCCGCGACCCCGCCGCTTCTCCGAAACTGCTCGGCCGTGTCCAGGCCATCGTGAAGCAGTTGGGGGCGAGCCGTACGGGTGTGCGCCGCCGGTACTCGCTCGGGGACTCACCCACGATGTCGCGGAACGTGCGGCTGAACGTCCCGAGGCTGCCGAAGCCCACCGCGAAGCAGATGTCGGTGATGCTGCGCCGGGACTCCCGCATCAGGGACATGGCGCGCTCCACCCGCCGCCGCTGCAGGTACCGGTGTGGCGTCTCGCCGAACGTCGCCCTGAAGGTGCGGATGAAGTGGGCCTCGGAGACGTGCGCAATCCTGGCCAGGCTGGGGATGTCGAGCGGCCGCGCGTACGCACGGTCCATCGCGTCGCGTGCCCGCAGCATGCGGCGGTTGGTCTGCTCGACGGCCCGGCTCACGAGCTCATCTCACCACGCCACGGCGCGTGCGTCCTAGTGGCCGACGTCGGCCGTCCCGGACGCGGGCTGCGTCTTCGTCCCCGGCTCGTACTCGAAGTGCCATGGCTCGAACGGGCTGTGCTCGGCCCAGCTCGGGTGCACCCAGCCGTACTTCCCGCCGTGGTGCTTGAGCCAGTCGAACTCCGGTGACCCGTACGTCTGGACGCCGCAGCCCAGGTCGAGCGCGAGCCCCCAGCCGTGGTTGCTCGTGCCGGGCACTGCGGCCAGACCGGGTTTCTGGTAGTACACCCGCTGTTGCGACGCGAGGCTTCGGTACGAGTCGGTGATGCACATCTTCTTGCCGAAGTGCGCCCGGTAGGCGGCGTTCAGGTCGACGAACGCCTTCGCCGCGTCGGCCCGCAGCTGGACCCGCGCCGCGTACCCGGGCAGGTGGCAGAGCGCCCACGAGGGCAGCAGGCCGTTGGCGAAGTCGCCGTTTCTCACCCGGTCGGACGTCGCACCCTGCTTACAGGTGAGGGACAGGATGATCCGCGACGCGTCACGGGAGGCCGCGCCGCCGCTCATCCTGTCCACGAGCTTGACGAGCGCCTTGGTCGTGTCCGCCGACTTCTTCCGCAGCGCCGCGATCTGCTCGGACAGGTTGCTGCGTTCTGTGGAGGCGGCCTTGGCGAGCTGCCGCGCCTTCCGCGCGAGGCTGTCGGCGCGGCGCTTCTCCCTGGTGGCCTGCCGCATGGCGTACTCCTCCGAGTTCGTCAGCACCGACAGCGTCGTCGCGCGCTGCACCGCCATGTCCGGGTTCCGCGACGACATCAGGACGCTGGCGTCGTCGGGGAGGGGCGAGCCGTACGCCCCGACGGCGAACTTCGCGACCTTGGTCCGCCACTTCTCGTACTCCTGGCCGGCTCTGCCCGCGTCGATCCTGGTACGCCGGACGCGCGCGACCGCGAGCGTGACCTTGCCCTTGTCGTCCTCGTACCTCCGGGTGGCGGCGGCGAGCGAGGCGGATGCCTGGTCCGCCTGCTTCTTCAGCTTGACGAGCTGTGCGCTCTCGCTGTCCGTCGTCGCGGCCGCCCCCGCGGCGATCGACGGTGCCGACGCGTCGCCACTTTCAGCCCTGGCGCCCTGCAGCAGGGCGACGAAGACCAGGGCGGGCAGCGCCCAGGTGACCACCTGGGTGAACCTCGGGCGCCGTCGGGCAGGGGGTCGGGGCCGGGAAACGTTCCGCGGGCCTCGCCGGGGCGGCAAGGTCACAGAGTGATTTCTCCTCGGGGCACGAATGGTTACGTTGATGGGGCGTCAGGCACGATACTCATCCGCCTGACGCCGCTCAATCCCCGGGGGTGCGTTCGTCACGACTGAACACGCTCACCCGGCGGCCGTTCGCCGTCGACGGCGGTGTCGTGACCGTGCAGAGCGGTGGCGTATGCCCTGCTCAGACGGTGTTTTCGTGACCGGCTACGACGCGCCGCGCGGCGGGCGGCAGACTGGCCGTGGGACCGCTGACCGCAGTCACCATCACGGAGAGTGGGCAACGTCATGCCAGCCGAGCTCGATGCCGTCGTCGTCGGCTCCGGACCCAACGGGCTGGCGGCGGCCGTCACCCTTGCCGCGGCCGGGCTGTCGGTCCGCGTCTACGAGGGTGCCGACGACGTCGGCGGCGGTTGCCGCACCAGCCCGCTGACACTGCCCGGTTTCGTCCACGATGTCTGTTCCGCCGTGCACCCGCTTGCGGTCGCATCGCCGTTCTTCCAGGCGTTCCAGCTCACCGAACGGATCGAGCTGCGCGTCCCCGACGTCGCGCTCGCCCACCCGCTCGACGGCGGCCGCGCGGCCGCGCTGCACCAGAGCCTGGACGAGACGATCGCGGGGCTCGGTGCCGACGGCGCGGCGTACCGGCGGCTGATCGGGCCGTTGGTGCACGCCGCGCCCGACCTCGTCCGGGTGCTGCTCTCCCCACCGCTGCGGACGCTGCCGCGCGACGTTCCCGGTGTGGCGGCGATGGCCGCCGCTTCGTTGCTGCTGAACGGCCGTGGCGTCGCGCGGACGTTCCGCACCGACGAGGCCCGGGCACTCGTCACGGGCTCGGCGGCGCACGCGCTGCAGCCGCTGCGCTGGCTCGCGACCCCGCCGTTCGGCCTGCTGCTGACGCTGCTGGGACATGTCACGGGCTGGCCGATGCCGCGCGGCGGCAGCCGTGCGATCACCGACGCGATGGCGGACGCGCTGCGCAAGCACGGCGTCGAGATCCGCACCGGGGACCCGGTGCGCGACCTGCGTGAGCTGCCGCGGGCGCGTGCCGTCATGCTCGACCTCGCGCCGGAACAGCTGCTCGCGATGGCCGGCCACGCGTTGTCCGCCCCGTACGCCGCCGCGCTGCGCCACCACCGTCCGGGCGGCGGCGTCTGCAAGGTCGACTTCGCGCTGTCCGAGCCGGTGCCGTGGGCGGCGGAGGCCTGCCGCCGCGCCGGCACCGTGCACGTCGGTGGCACGTGGGACGAGATCGGCACGGCGATGGACGACGTGACGGCTGGACGGCACCCGGACCGGCCGTTCGTGCTGACGGCCCAGCCGAGCCTCGTCGACGAGACCCGGGCGCCGGCGGGGCGGCACGTGCTGTGGACGTACGCCGGCGTTCCGAACGGCTCGGACGTGGACGTCAGCGACCGCATCGAGGCCCAGATCGAACGGTTCGCGCCCGGGTTCCGTGACGTCGTGCTCGACCGCCGCGTCCGGACGGCGAAGGACTACGAGCGCTACAACCCGGCGTACGTCGGCGGCGACTACGCCGGCGGCGCGGCGACCGTACGCCAGTTGCTGTTCCGGCCGGCCGTGCAGTGGGACCCGTACGTCACGCCGCTGCCTTCGGTGTTCCTGTGCTCGTCGTCCACGTCGCCGGGCGGTGGCGTGCACGGCATGTGCGGCTACCAGGCCGCGCGCTCGGCCCTGCGGCGCCGGTTCGGCGTCCGCGAGGCACCGGACCTCGCCGCCGTAGGCCGCTAGCCGACGCGTCGCGCGGTCAGTGCAGTGCGGAGCCGGCCTTCCACGTGGCCCACGACGTGTTCCAGTCGACCAGGCCCGGATCGCCCTGGCTCACGCGCGCTTCCGGACCCCGGTTGGAGCCGGTGACGATGACGACGTCTCCCGGGGTGGACGTCTGATAGAAGGAGATGGCGTGCGCGTTGGACAGGTGGATGCACCCGTGCGACGTGTTCGCCTTGCCCATCACCTTGTCCCACGGCGCCGCGTGCACGAACGTCCCCGAGGACGTGATGCGGGTGGCCCAGTGCACCTTCTCGTTGTAGTACGCGGGGTTCTTCTTGTCGCACGTGATCTTGGCGCTGCAGGAGTCCATCTGCACGGTGTGCGACTTGTTGAGGACGATGTAGGTGCCGTTGTACGTCGGCCACTTGGTCTGGCCGGTGCCGGTGGGCCAGTTGCCGATCAGCTTGCCGTCCTTGTAGACGCGCATCATGTGCGTCTTCGCGCTGACCTCGGCAAGCCGCGAGCTGCCGATGGTGAACGACTCGGAGTAGGTCTTCCGGCCCCACAGGCTCTTCGCCGCGCGGACGCCGGTGAGCTCCATCTTCAGCTTCACCCTCGTGCCGGTCGGCCAGAAGTGCTCGGGCCGCCAGTGCACCACCTGCGAGCCGAGCCAGTGCCAGCTGCCGGTGACCTTGCTGCCGCCCGGCGTCGTGGCGATGACCTTCATGCGCCGTTCGACCGACGCCTGGCGTACGATGGGGGACAGGAACGACACCGCGATCGGCTGGCCCATGCCGACGGTCTCCCCGTCGTTGGGCGTGACGTTGAACAGCAGCGCCTTGGTCGACGGGACGTCTTTGACCTTCACCTGCAGCGTCTTCGTGAAGGCCTTGCCTGCCTTGTCCTTGACCTGGGCGCTGACGTCGTACGACGCCTTGGGCATGGGCAGGCTGGACGAGGTCCACGCGCTCCCGTCGGCCGAGATGCTGCCCGGCAGGTCGCCGGTGGCGCCGTCGACGGTGACCGCTGTGAACGTGCCGTCATGCACGGAGAGCTTGACCTTGGAGTCGAACGGCACCTTCGCGGCCCCGCCGGTGATGGTCACCGTGGGCGTAGGCGTCGGCGTGGGCGTCGCGGACCTGGTCGCATTCACCCCACTGGCACCGTCGGATCCGCCGGAGCAGGCGGAACCGGTGACAAGCAGCACAGCCGCCGCCGCGACCACGACGCCGGCACGTATCCGGCCACGCCACGGCGCGCGGGTCTTGACGATCTCGGGCACCGCGGACCTCCCCCTCATGCCAGCCGCCGGACCGCGGCACGTCCGGCCAGCCTGCTTGCACCCATTGTGCACCCAGCCGGCGACGCTACCTCGCCACGCCCCCCGCCGGCCAACAGCCGGCGACACGGTCGCCCCCACCTCACCCTCGGTCGCCCATCGTCGCCCCTGCTCGAAATGATCATGTTATGTAGGTCATTTCCGTGATCACATCGCGAGTACATGCTTCACCTCGCCTACCCACGATTGGAAGCGGCGACTCACGATGGGAAGTACGGCGTCCCATGCACCTGTAGGCTTCCGGACGCGGGGCGTCAGCTCAACTGGTCAGGCGACTTGACCTGGGGAAACGCGGTAGTTGGCCTTCTTCCGGATTGGGTACGCTGACGTTCGGGGCCTCTAGCTCAATGGCAGAGCTGCCGGCTTTTAACCGGTAGGTTCCGGGTTCGAGTCCCGGGGGGCCCACCAGGACGCAGCCGGTGCACGCCTCGCACGGCAGGCGCATCCGTGCCGGGAGTGGCACGTCCGTCGCGCCCCACGGCAGGGTAGGTAGGTCCGACAGTCGCTTCGATCGAGGCCCGCGGCGTCGGTCGCGCTCACCCTTGACCGACGATTTGTACGGCCATATCATCGGTGCGTCTTCGAGGGAGAACTGGTGGAAGAGGACATGGCGCACACACGCATCCGCGTCTACACGAAGCCTGGGTGAAGCAGTTGTGCGATGACGAAAGCGTGGCTTTCGCGTCGCGGCGTCGAGTTCGACGACTTCAATGTGCAGGCTGATCCGGACGCACTGGAAGAGCTCCAGGCACGCGGGATCATGACCGTACCCGCGGTCGTGGTGGGCGATCGCTGGATGACCGGCTGGAATCCCGGTGAGCTCGGCGAGCTGGTGGGGATGCCCGAAGAGGAGTCCCCGGTCTCGCCTGTCGAACTGGTCACGACCGTGCGGCTGGTACTCGACGCTGCGATCCGAGCGGCCAGTCAGGTGCCGGACGACCGTTGGGAGATGACCCACCCGCGGCGGGAGCGTCCGCTCCGTGAACTGATGCGGCATCTCTTCCACGTGGTCGAAGTGAGCGTGGACGCCGACGTGCTCGGCGTGTTCCCCGCCCAGCGGTGGCTCAACCAGATCGATGTGCCGACGATGACCGGCAGGGCACGGCTGTTGCGCTACGGGGAGGCGGTCCGCCACAAGTTCGATGTCTGGTACGCCGTCGTGGACACGGACATGTTCGAGCGGGTCATCGACGCTGATGTCGGCCCACGCACGCTGAACCAGGTGCTCGAACGTACGCGGCTGCACGCCGGCCAGCACCTGCGCCAGGTGTACGCGTTCCTCGAGATGTGCGATGTCACTCCCGAGGCTCCGGTCAGCGAGGCCGACCTGCGCAGGCTCGGGTTCCACCAGCTCCCCGACGAGGTCTTCTGACCCGCCGGATCACTCGTCGGCTGCGCCGAGCAGATGAGAGATCTGGCCGGCCGATTCGCGGGTGAGGGCACCGATCTCGTGCAGGCGTTCCTCCGGCATGCGTATCTCGGGGCCGCTGACGCTGAGGCTGGCCATCACTCGGCCGGTGTGATCGCGTATCGCGGCGGCCACCGTACGGATGC
>JAFMQP010000314.1 GCA_017354575.1 Acidothermales bacterium
CTCCCGGTACAGCTTCATCATCTCTTCCTGCAGCTTCTGCTTGTCGTCCTTGTACTTCTTCTGCAGCTCCTTGAGCTGCGGCTGCAGGACGGCCATCGCACGCTGGCTGCGGATCTGCTTGACGAACAGCGGGAAGATGACCAGCCGGACGAGGACGGTCATCACGACGATCGACAGGCCCCAGGCCAGACCGCTGTCGGGGTTGAAGACGTGGCCGATCAGGTCGTGGATGTGGATCATCACCCACGCGAATCCGCTGTAAAGCCAGTCGAGGCTCAGATGCACGAACGCTCCTTAGGCGCGGACGCGCTCGTCGCCCCCGCGATACTTCTCTCACGTCTCGGCGGCACCGGGTCGTAGCCGCCCGGATGGAACGGCTGACAGCGCAGCAGCCGCCAGATGGTCAGACCGACACCGCGCAGCGCGCCGTGGACCCGCAACGCCTCGACGGCGTACGCACTGCAGGACGGGTAGAACCGGCAGCGAGGACCCAGCAACGGGCTGATAAACCGACGGTACCCCGTCACCAGCCAGATCAGGACACGGGCAGGCACGCTCGACGTCGCTGTGTCACCCATCGACCACCTCGCTGTTCTGGCCGCCTCGACGGGCCGCGGCCTTGACGAGCACACGATCGAGGACGACGTCGAGTTCCGCGCCGAGCGCGGCGTGGCCGGCGCCTGCCGCGGCAGCGTTGGCGCGGACGACCAGCCGCGCGCCATCCGGCAGCCGCGGGGCGCGGTCGCGCATCAGGTGGCGCAGCCGCCGGCGTACCCGATTGCGTGTGGGCGCGTCCCCGACCGCACGGCTCACCACGAACCCGACGAGCGGGCTACCGTCCGGCTCGGTGCTCAGGTGCACGACGAGCAGTCGGCGACCGACGCGGGAGCCGCGGCGGAGTGCGGACTCGAAGTCACGCCGCCGCCGCATCCGGGAGCGGGCGGGCAACACGATGCACTCGAATCGACGGGTCGCGGGCTCAGGCGCTGAGCTCGACACGACCCTTCCTGCGACGGTTCGCGAGGATCGCCCGCCCGGCCCGCGTGCGCATGCGCAGCCGGAACCCGTGCTTCTTGTGGCGACGCCGGTTGTTCGGCTGGTACGTACGCTTGCTCACTGCGGACTCCGGTCAGCTGTGTCGGGAAGGCTCTGGGCATCGACGTTCAGGCAGCGCTGGGTCGCGCCTGGACAGACGCCTGCGCAACAAATCTACCGTACGGTCCTGGTTCGAGCGGGGTCAAACCGGGTCCGCCCGAGCTGACGCTGCCTCCGGCGCGGAAGGACCGTGCCGGGATGTCGTGGGAGACCGGAGTAATTCGCCGACTTCCCTGTGGACAACGGCTTGCCCGCCGGGCTCGACGCGGACTACTGTGACTTGCTCGGACCCTTCCCCAACCGCGTCCGACGACCTCGCTCCGCGGGGCCGTGTGTGCGGTGCGCGAACCCCGTGTGACGGGCCGGTGAAGCACTGGTTCATCATAGGATGTTCGTGGCGGTTCCGGTGGCTTCGACCCGCGGTCGCAACGGGGTTCGTGTCGTGCCGGCGCGTTCGTTCACAGCCTGTGGACAAATGTGTGGAGCACGGGTCGAGGGTGGAAAGACGGGGGCGGTTGGTCGGGGAGCCATCCCCGACGGTCGTCAGGCGGTGCGTGCGCGTCACCGCCGTCACGACCATCGCGCACGCCGCGAGTTGCGTACAGGCGCGCTGCCGGGGGGACAGTAGCGCCGACCCGGTTCGACCGGCTGCGCGGTCGGCCAGGCGAAGGGGGAATGGTGCCGGAGACCAGCGAGGATCTGGGCACGCTGTGGTCGCGTGCACTGACGCAGATTCCGAACCAGGCTGTGCAGGCGCAACACCGGGAATGGCTGCGACAGTGCCGATTGCTCGCCGTCGGCGAGGAAACCGCGCTCCTCGCCGCCACCAACGACTTCGTCAAGACGGTCCTGGAGCAGCGCCTCCGGTCCACGGTCACCGAGGCGGTCAGCGGCGCGCTGGGCCGGCCCGTGCGCATCGTCGTCGACGTCGCGCACGACCAACCGCTGACGTCTCCCCCGCCCGAGTCGCCGGCCGACGCCCGACGGCCGCTCGGCACGATCAGGCTCGACCCCGCGGCGCCCCCGTCCCGCAACGGCACGGCGCCGTCCGGCAACGAGAGCCCCGAGCAGGACGAGGAGGTCGACGAGTCGGAGGACCCGGGACCCAACCAGACCTCGTTCACCCAGCCGGACACCTCGACGCTCTACGCGTGCCATCTCAACCCGAAGTACTCGTTCGACACCTTCGTCATCGGCTCGAGCAACCGGCTCTCCCACGCGGCCGCGGTCGCCGTCGCCGAGGCGCCCGCACGCGCGTACAACCCGCTTTTCATCTACGGCGGCTCCGGTCTGGGCAAGACGCACCTGCTGCATGCGATCGGGCAGTACGCGCTGAGCCTCTACCAGGACACCCGGGTGCGGTACGTGAGCTCGGAGGAGTTCACCAACGACTTCATCAACTCCATCAGGGACGGCCGGGGCGAGAGCTTCCGGCGCAGGTTCCGCGAGGTCGACGTCCTGCTCGTCGACGACATCCAGTTCCTCGAGGGCAAGGAGCAGACCCAAGAGGAGTTCTTCCACACGTTCAACACGCTCCACAACGCGAGCAAGCAGATCGTGATCTCCTCCGACCGGCCGCCGCAGCAGCTCGTCACGCTGGAGGACCGGCTGCGCAACAGGTTCCAGTGGGGCCTCACCACGGACGTCCACCCGCCCGAGCTCGAGACGCGCATCGCGATCCTCCGCAAGAAGGCCGCCACCGAACGGCTGAACATCAACGACGAGGTCATCGAGTACATCGCGACGAGGATCGCCACCAACATCCGTGAGCTCGAGGGCGCGCTCATCCGGGTCACGGCGTTCGCGCAGCTGAACCGGCAGCAGGTCGACCTCGCGCTTGCCGAGATCGTGCTGAAGGACCTCATCCCGGACGTGTCCCGGCCGGAGATCACCGTGGCGACGATCATGGCGCAGACGGGCGCGTACTACAACCTGTCCATCGAGGACATCTGCGGCTCCTCGCGCAGCCGCATGCTCGTCACCGCCCGGCAGATCGCGATGTACCTGTGCCGGGAGCTCACCGAGCTGTCGCTGCCGAAGATCGGGCAGGCGTTCGGCGGACGTGACCACACCACCGTGATGCACGCGGAGAAGAAGATCCGGGCGCTCATGGCCGAGCGGCGGAGCGTCTTCGAGCAGGTCACCGAGCTCACGAACCGGATCAAGCAGCAGGCCAGTCAGGGCTGACCCCTTGGCCGGTCACGGTTCGAGCAGGCGTCATGACAGTACGTGATCAACTTGTGCACACGATGGGGAAATCTCTGTGGATAGCTGGGGACAACTGCGGACGCGACCGGGAGGCGCGGTGAGGCCGCTGCCGCCGTACCCATCCCGTCCCCGTCCGACCGCCGGCACGCCCACAGTCGGAGTGGACGTTCGTCGCCGCCGCGACCTGCCGGGACGCCGGTTGTCCACAGTTTCCACCGGCCCTATGACGAATGACGACAAGACCAGCCTGCAGAACGGCCTCGATGCTCGATTGCCTGTGCGCGCCCTTCTTGGGGACGAAGCGCCGCAGGCACCTCACGGACAGCCGGACCCGCTGTCGGCACTGACAGTGCCGCGAGGCAGGATCAGCACGGAAGTGGGCGCAGGGTCACGGACGGGAGGCGGTTCACCGTGAAGTTCCGGGTGGAGCGGGACGCGCTGGCCGAGGCGGTCGCGTGGACCGCGCGCACGCTGCCGGCACGGCCACCGGTACCGGTGCTCGCCGGCATGCTCCTGGAAGCCGACCAGGCCGACGGCGGACGGCTCACCCTGTCCGGCTTCGACTACGAGGTGTCGGCGCAGGTCGCGGTCGACGTGGACGTCGCCGAACCGGGCAAGGTGCTGGTGTCCGGTCGGTTGCTGGCCGAGATCACCAAGAGCCTGCCCAACCGTCCGGTCGAGCTGAGCACCGACGGGGCCCGCGTCGCCGTCGTGTGCGGGACGGCCAGGTTCGGGCTGCTCACGCTGCCCGTCGAGGACTACCCCGCGCTGCCGGAGATGCCGACCACGTCCGGGACGGTGCCGAGCGACGCGTTCGCGTCCGCGGTGACCCAGGTCGCGGTCGCGGCGGGTCGCGACGACACCCTGCCCGTCCTCACCGGCGTCCGGCTGGAGATCGCCGGCGACACGCTGACGTTCGCGGCCACCGACCGGTACCGGCTCGCCGTCCGCGAGATCGGCTGGCAGCCGGAGACGCCCGGGCTCGAGGCGAGCGCGCTGGTGCCGGCACGCACGCTCGCCGACACGGCGAAGGCGCTCACCAGCGGCGGCAAGGTGACCCTCGCGCTGTCGTCCGGCGAGATCGGCGAGGGCATGATCGGGTTCGAGGCCGCCGGGCGGCGTACCACCACCCGGCTGATCGACGGCGACTTCCCGCAGTACCGCTCGCTGCTGCCGAGCGAGTCCGCGACGGTCGCCCGCATCGACACCGCCGCGTTCGTGGAGGCACTGCGCCGGGTCTCGCTCGTCGCCGACCGCAACGCGGCCGTGCGGCTCGGGTTCGGCGACGGCCAGGTGCTCCTCGAGGCCGGCAGCGGCGACGAGGCGCAGGCGGCCGAGTCGGTCGAGTGCGGGATCGAGGGCGACGACGTCAAGATCGCGTTCAACCCCGGCTACCTGC
>JAFMQP010000315.1 GCA_017354575.1 Acidothermales bacterium
GACCGGGGCGACGTCGTCGTCAGCCCTTCCCGCTGAAGTCGTACTTCTGGTACAGGGCTCCGGCGTTCTGCGGCGTGACGGCCTCGATCGCGAGGGTCTTCTTCTTCGGCACCTTCTTGCCGGTGACGATCGCCTCGGCGGTCTCGGCGGCCTGCTGGGCGCACGTCGGGTAGATGAACGTGCCGGCGAGCTTGCCCTGCTGGACCGCCCTGATCCCGCCGTCCGGGATCGCGAGCCCGTCCGTGCCGATGAACTTGATGCTCTTGTCCTTGCCGGCGGACGCCGCCGCCAGCTGGGCGCCGAGCGCCATCGGGTCGTTCTGGGCGTAGACGAGGTCCACCTTCAGTTTCTGCGACAGCCACTGGTTCATCACGCGGGTGGCGTCGTCCTTCAGCCACTTGGCCTCGCGGTGCGCGATGATCTTGATCTTCGGGTTCGACTTGATGCCCTCGCGGAAGCCCTTGTCGCGGTCGATCTGCGGCTGGTCCGACAGCAGACCCTGCAGTTCGACGACGTTGCCGCCGTTCGGCAGCTCCTTCGCGGCGAGCTCGCCGGCCTTCTTGCCGGCCTCCACGTTGTCGCCGCCGATGAACGACGTGTAGCAGGTCGTGTTGACGGAGCGGTCGAGGATGATGACCGGGATCTTCTGGTTGCACGCCTGCTGCACGGCGGCCGCGAGCGGCGCCGGTTCGTTCGGCGACACGATGAGCACGTCGACCTTCTGGCTGATGAAGTTCTGCACCTGCGACACCTGGGTGGTGCTGTCCTGGTGTGCGTCGGTGATCGGCAGCAGCTTCAGGTTCTTGTACTTCTTCACGTAGTACTTCAGCTGGATGTTGAGCTGTGCGCGGTACGGTTCCGCGTTGTTCGACTGGCTGTACCCGACGACGAACACCTTCTTGTTCTTGTCCTTGGTACCTGACCCGCCGGTGTTGCTCGGTGACGCGCACGCGCTCACCGTAGCGACTGCGGCGACGGTCGCGACGATCGCGACGCCCCAGCGCCTCATGCCGACAGACATCGTTGTCCTCCTTGAGGGGTTCTGGCAGAGCTACGAAGCGGCCGGACGGACGAACCGGCGTACGGTCGCGACGGCGTTGGACACGAGGTCGGGTCGCTGCAGCACGACCGCGACCACGACGATGCAGCCCTTGATGATGAGCTGCATGTTGTCGCTCACGGCGTTGAGCCCGAGCACGTTGTCGAGCAGGGTGAGGATGAGCGCGCCGACGAAGGTGCCGACGATGTTGCCGCGGCCGCCCTGCAGCGCCGCACCGCCGATCACGGCGGCGGCGATGGCGTCCAGCTCGTACGACGTGCCCGCGAGCGGGTCCGCGGACGCGCTGTACGCGGCGTCGATGGGTCCCGCGAACCCGGCGAGCGCACCGCAGAGCGCGAACACCGCGATCCGCACGCCGTTCACGTTGACGCCGGAGAGGCGCGCGGCGGTCTCGTTCCCGCCGACGGCGTAGATGTGGCGGCCGAACCTGGTCTTCGACAGGACGAGCTGGAACACGACGACGACGAGGATGAACGCGAGGACCGGGTAGTAGATCCCGGCGCCGATGACGCCTGTGAACAGGTTGTGCCCCGGCGTGCCGAAGAGCTGGAACTGCTCGGAGTTCGGGGTGAGTTTCCCGTTCCCCTGCACGACCTGGGTGCCGATGCTGACGTTGTCGCTGATCTGCCGGCTGATGCCACGGAAGACCGACAGCGTCGCGAGCGTCATGACGAACGGCTGGATGCGCAGCCACGTCGTGCCGGCACCGTTGACGAAACCCATGGCGAGGCCGACGATCACGGTGAGAGGCAGGATCACCAGCGGCGGCAGGTCGGCCTTGACGAGCATCATCGCGGACGCCATCGACGCGAGCCCCAGCATGGACCCGACGGACAGGTCGATGCCGGCCGCGAGGATGACGAGCGTCTCGCCGACGGCCAGGATGCCGCGGGACGCGAACGCACCCACGGCGTTCGTGATGTTGCCCTGGTCGAGGAAAAGGCTGCCCTTGGTGACGATGCCGGCGATGATGACGAGCGCCAGCCCGACGTACCCCTGCAGGGAGCCGAGCAGGGCGAACGCGCGCGCCCACCGTTCCTTCGGCTGGGTGGGCACGAGCGACGGCAGCTGGCCGCCGTCGGCGACCAGCCTCGCGGGATCGCGCGTCGGTTCGGACATCAGTCGGTTCCCGGTTCGCTTTCCGGATCGGAGGCAGTGGACAGTGTGCTGCCGGTTGCTTCAGCGGCCGGCGCCGCAGCGAGGACGACCTCGCGCGCCATGGCGGCGTCGAGCAGCTTCTCCTGGGTCGCGTCGTCGTGGTCGAACGCGCCGGTGAGCCGGCCCTCGCACAGCACGAGGATGCGGTCGCAGAGGTTGAGCAGCTCCGGCAGTTCGGAGGAGACCATGAGGACGCCGGTGCCCTGCGCGGCGAGCCGGTTCATCAGCTCGTAGATCTCCGCCTTCGCGCCGACGTCGATGCCGCGGGTGGGTTCGTCCATCAGCAGCATGGCCGGTCTGGTGAGCAGGCACTTGGCGAGCACGACCTTCTGCTGGTTGCCGCCGGAGAGCGTGCTGACCTCGGCGTTGGTGCTGCGTGTCTTCACCCGCAGCTCCTTGACCATCGCGTTCACCGTGCCGCGTTCCCTGCTCCCGTTCACCAGCGGGCCGAACGAGAACGACGCCAGTGCAGCGAGGCTCGCGTTGAACCGCACGGTGTTGCGCAGGATCAGGCTCTGCGTCTTGCGGTCCTCCGCCACGAGTGCAAGGCCGCGGCGGATCGCGTGCCGCGGGCTGCTCGGCCGGTACCGCCTGCCCTGGAGCTCGATCGTGCCGCTCACGGCCGAACGCGGATGTGCGCCGTAGACCGCTTCGAGGACCTCGGTGCGCCCGGCGCCCATCAGCCCCGCGAGTCCGACGATCTCGCCGGCGTGCACGTCGAACGAGACGTCGCGCACGGGCATCCGTCCGGTGCGCGGGTCGCCGGTGACGTGGAGGTGCTCGACGCGCAGCCGCGGTGCGTCTCCCCGCGCGCGCCGCTCGCCGCGCGGGAACAGCTCGCCGAGCGGCCGGCCGACCATCATCTGGATGAGCTCGGCGCGGGTGGTGTCGGCGATCGAGCGGGTGCCGATGTACGCACCGTCGCGCAGGACCGTTACGGAGTCGGCGATCTCGGCGAGCTCCTCGAGGCGGTGCGAGATGTAGATGATCGCGGCACCGCGCGCGGCGAGCCTGCGGATGACCGCGAACAGCGCGTGCACCTCGGCGTCGGCGAGCGCCGAGGTCGGCTCGTCCATGACGAGCACGCGGACGTTGAGCGACAGGGCCTTCGCCACCTCCACGAGCTGCTGTTCGGCGACCTTGAGCTGGCGCACCGGGCGCCGCGGCGGCAGCCGCAGCCCGAGCTCGGCGAGCAGCTCGCGCGCCCGCCGGTCCATCTGCCGGCGGTCCAGCGTGCGGCGGCCGCTGCGCTGCTCCCTGCCCAGGAAGATGTTGTCGGCGATGGACAGCTCGGGCACCAGGTTCAGCTCCTGGTGGATCATCGCGATGCCGAGCTGTTGCGCGTCCTTCGGATGGTGGATGGACGCCGGCTGCCCCGCGACCTCGATCGTGCCGCCGTAGTCGGTGAAGACGCCCGACAGCACGTTCATCAACGTCGACTTGCCCGCGCCGTTCTCGCCGAGGATCGCGTGCACCTCGCCCTGTCGCACCGTCAGGTCGACGCCCCGCAGCGCCTGCACGCCGGGGAACGTCTTGGTGATGCCGCGCATCGCGAGGACCACGGGGGAGCTCGTCACGAGGTCAGCCTGAAGTCCAGATAGTCGACGCCGGCGAGGTAACCGGACGACGACGCGTTCTTGCCGGTGACGGTCAGGGTCACGTCGTGGTGCCCGGCGGTGAGGCGCACGCTGCCGTACGACAACGGCGCACTGAGCGCGACGCCGTTGTCGTACGCGTCGTACGCTTCGCCGACCTGGGTGCCGTCGACCGCGAGCGTGTTGACGCCGTAGTCGCCGGCGCGCGTCTGCACGGCGGACAGGTCGTACGTGCCCGTGGTCGGTACGGTGACGTCGAGCGTGACGTGGTGGTTCGCGGCGGTCGGCCGGAACCACAGCTGCGCGTTGCCGGACCACGTGATGCCGCAGCAGTTGCCCTGCGCCTCGACGGGCGCGTCGGCGTCCTTCGCGGGCAGCAGCGACTCCGCCTCGATCCGTTGCGTGTCGCCTGTCGTCGCCGTGACCTCGGGCGAGTACGGGCCCGTGTTGCCTGCCGCGTCGACGGCCCGGACGCGGTAGTACCACGTCTGCTCGAGGCCGAGCCCGGAGTGGGTGAAGGCAGGTAGGTCGGTGCCACCGACGCGGTCGGCGTTCGACGGCGTGAAGCCCTGCCGCGTCGACGCGTACACCTCGTACCGGACGCCGGGAACGTCGTCGTGCGCGGGTTTCCAGGTGAGCGTGACGGCGTTGCCGTCGGGCGCACCGACCAGGTCGCTCACGGCGCCGGGGGCGGTGTGGTCGGCGACCTGCGGCACGAGCGAGAGCGCGTCGTATCTCGCCGCCGACCATGCCGGCCCGCCCTTCGCCGGCTCCAGCGTCACGGTGACCCGAGACTTGCCGCGGGTCAGTGACGCGGGCAGCGTGAAGTCGTCGTCGAGCCAGCGGTGGGCGCTGTTGCCGAGCGGTTGCGTCCACGTGCCCGCC
>JAFMQP010000316.1 GCA_017354575.1 Acidothermales bacterium
TACGAGCTAGCCGAGCGGGCGGTGCCCGCCGAGGTGTTCTTCGACGAGCCGGACGAGGTCTGCCTCACCCGGCTGGTGGGCGAGGCGGGCCGCGCGCTGGGCGTGGCCACCCGCACCGACCTCGGCGAGTACGTGCGCATCCGCGTCGACCAGGTCGACGCCGTCGTCGGGGCCACAGGGCTGGTCCCCGTCCACGTGGACGGCTGGCCGGGCACCGCGTGGGCCGATCCCGCTGCCCTGGCCGACCCGCCCGACGGGCGGTGCCGTACCACGTTGCTGTCGCCGTTCGACTCGCTGGTGTGGGACCGCCGCCGCACCGAGCGGCTGTTCGGGTTCACCCACCGGCTCGAAGCCTACGTGCCCAGGCCGAAGCGGGTGCACGGGTACTACGCGATGCCGCTGCTCAGCGGCAACCGGCTCGCCGGCCGGGTCGACCCGGCGCGCGAGGACGGCACGCTCGTGGCGCGCCAGGTGTCGATCGACCGCGCGGCCGCGGTGAGACCCATGGCCACGGCGTTGCGCGAGGCGGCCCGCTGGGTCGGGTGCGACGACGTCCGGGTCGAGCGCGTGGTGCCCGACCGGTTCGCGGCCCCGCTCGCCAAGGCGCTCTCGTGAGACTCACGGCTCGGCGAGCCGGGCGAGCAGCAGCGCCTCCGCGACACAGGCGCGCTCGAACTCGGCCAGGTGCAGGCTCTCGTTGGTGCCGTGTGCGCCGGCGTCGGGGTCCTCGACGCCGGTGACGAGGACCGCCGCGTCGGGGAACGCCTCGTTGAACGCCGCGATGAACGGGATCGACCCGCCGATGCCGATGTCGACCGGCTCGTGTCGCCACGCCTCGGCGAACGCGGACCGGGCGGCGTCGTACACCGGTCCCTCCGCGGCGACGGCGTACGGTTGCGCGCACTCGCCCGGCGTGACGGTCGCCTCCGCGCCCCACGGCACGTGCGTCTGCAGGTGCCGGCGCAACGCCTCCTGGGCCCGCCGCGCGTCGTCGCCGGGTGCCACGCGCATGCTCACCTTGGCGCGCGCGACCGGCACGATGACGTTGACGGCGTCGGCGATCCGCGGGGCGTCGACGGCGAGCACCGAGATCGCCGGCCTGCTCCACATCCGGGACGTGAGCGAGCCGGTGCCGATGAGCCGCAGCCCGTCCACCGCGCCGATCTCGCGGCGCACCTGCTCCTCGGTGAGGTCGAGCGGGTCGCTCTCCGCGGCAGCCAGTCCGTCGACGGCGACCTCGCCGGCGTCGTCGTGCAACGTCGCGAGCAGGCGTGACAGTGCCATCAGGGCGTCCGGCACGAGGCCACCGCCCATGCCGCTGTGCACCGCCCCGGCCAGAGTGCGCACCTCGACGTAGCACTCGGCGAGGCCGCGCAGCGACACGGTGAGGGCCGGCACGCCGACCTTCCAGTTGACCGA
The DNA here is from genome assembly GCA_017354575.1 of Acidothermales bacterium. Classification (GTDB taxonomy): domain Bacteria; phylum Actinomycetota; class Actinomycetes; order Streptosporangiales; family WHST01; genus WHST01. The sequence continues at coordinate 1,420 of JAFMQP010000316.1, forward strand.
GTCGGCCAGCACGATCACCTCGCACGCGAGCAGGTCGCGGTACTCGGCGAGGAACGGCGCGAGCGTCGGCGAGCCGATCTCCTCCTCGCCCTCGACGAAGACCGTGACGCCGATCGGCGGGCGGCCGTCGTACGCGCGGACCGCGGCGAGGTGCGCCGCGACGCCGGCCTTGTCGTCGGCGGTGCCGCGGCCGTAGAGCCGGCCGTCGCGTTCGACCGGCTGGAACGGGTCTGTATCCCAGGCCGAGCGGTCGCCCACGGGCTGCACGTCGTGGTGGGCGTAGAGCAGCACGGTGGGCGCACCGGCACGGGCGGGCCAGCGCGCGACGACGGCGGGCTTGCCGCCGTCGACCGCGAGGAGCCGCACGTCCGGGGCGCCCGCGGCACGGAACAGATCGGCGGTGCGCTCGGCCGACGCCCGTACGTCGCCGGCCGCGGTCGGGTCGGCCGAGACGGACGGGATGCGGACGAGTTCCTCCAGGGCGGCCCGCACCTCGGGCAGCCGGGCGCGAACGGCGTCGCGCAACGCGTCATCGGTGAGCACGGGGTCAGGTTAGTGGCTGCGCCGCAGGCGCCGTCAGAAGTCGACCCGCATCACGACCCGGCGCGGCGTCGGGCGCGCGACGACGGTGAGCCCCGCGTGGGCGAACACGCGCCCGGTACCGACGTGCAGCTCCTCCAGGATCACCTTCTTCATGATGATGGGGTAGCCCTCGACGGCCCGGGCACCCCGCTCGCGGGCGTGCGCCACCGCGGCACGCGCGAGGGCACGGCTGACCCCGCGCTTCCGGTACCCGGCCCGGGTGAACAGGCAGGTCACCGCCCAGACGCCGGCGTCACCTCTGTCCTCCGCGCGGCCGTCCCACGGCACCTTGAACACGCGCAGCAGCCCTGCGTACGCCGGACGCGGCTCGACGGCGCACCAGCCGGCCGGCTCGCCGTCGAGGTACGCGACCAGACCACTCGTCGTGCCGGACTCCGGGTGACCGCAGTCGGTCTGTTCGCGCAACCGGTGCGCACGCTCCTCAGCGGCGGACAAGCCGAACGACTCCCGCGACGCCAGCTTGTACCGCTGGTACCAGCACCGGGACCCGACCCGCGCGTGCCGAAGACCGACTGCAGGTCCGCCTAGCTCGCCTCGTTGGCGGGGGAGGACGCGGAGCCCGGCCTCGGTTGTCACGACGCCGTCAGCTACTCGGTGTCGAAGAGCTTCGTGCGGACCGCGTACATCGCGGCCTGCATGCGGGAGTGCAGCTGCAGCTTGTCCAGGATGTTGCGGACGTGGTTCTTGACGGTGTTCTCCGAGATGGTCAGCTTCGTGGCGATGTCGCGGTTGCTCATCCCGCGGGCGACCAGCTTCAGCACCTCCATCTCGCGTTCGGTGAGCCGAGGCGGGGGCAGCTGCCTCGTCTCCTCGGCGCGGCGCGCGATGGTGGCGAACTCGTTCAGCAGCTTCGACGCCATCGACGGCGGGATGAGGGACTTGCCGCCGTGCACGTCCCGCACGGCCGACGCGATCTCGTCGACGGAGATCGTCTTCACCAGGTAACCGGACGCGCCCGCCTTCACCGCGTCGAAGAGGTCGGCCTCCTCGTCGCTGGTCGTGAGGATGACCAGCTTCGCGCTGGGCACCTCCGAGTGGATCGCGGCGCAGGCCTCGATGCCGTCCCGACGCGGCATCCGCAGGTCGAGCAGGATCACGTCCGGCAGCAGCTCGACGGCCTGCCGCACCGCCTCGCCGCCGTCGGACGCCTCGCCGACGACGTTGATGTCGGGTTCCTGCTGCAGCGTCAGGTCGAGGCCGCGGCGGAACAACGCATGGTCGTCCACGATGAGCACGCGAATCGGCTCGACGGGAGCCGACCCGGCGCCCGTCGGGCCCCCGAACGATTCCAACGTCGTGCTGGCCCTTCCAACCCCGCGGGTCGTCGCGTCACACCGTACCCCCTATGCACGTCGCCAACCGCCGAGACGCGGCCGGACACGGCCCGGCGCGTCTCGGCGGGCGGGACTACGCGACGGTCTCGGTCGCCTCGTCGAGCCGGATGACGCCGTAGTCGTAGCCGCGGCGCCGGTAGACGACGCTCGGCTTGCCGCAGGAAGCGTCCCGGAACAGGTAGAAGTCGTGCCCGACGAGCTCCATGGCGAACAGCGCCTGCTCGATCGACATCGGGCCGGCGGCGTGCGACTTCTCCCGGACGACGAGGGGGCCGTCGCCTTCCATCTCGACGGGGACGATCGGCCGTCCGTCCTCGTCCTTCTCGGACGCATCGGACGCGGGTTCCTCGGGCCAGGAGGCGCCATCCCGGGCGACGCCGTTCGTGGAGCCGGCGAGCGCGGACGCGAGCGGTGCGGTGGCGGCGGCCACGGAGACGGGCGCGCGCGAGCCGCGATGGATCTTGCGCTTGTCCTTGAGCTTGCGCAGCCGTCCCTCGAGCTTGTCCCAGGCGCAGTCGAAGGCGGCGTACGGATCCTGGGCACATGCCTCGGCCCGGACGACCGGGCCCGGCGAGCGCACGGTCAGCTCCACCCGGTCCGACACGTCCGCGAGGCGCGGGTTGCGCTCCTTCGAGATGAGCACGTCCAAGGCGACGTCGCGATCAGCGAACCGTTCGACCTTGGCCAGCTTCTCGCTGACGTAACGGCGAAATCGCTCCTGCACCTTCGCGTGGTGCCCCTTGACGACGATCTGCACGAACGATCCCCCTCTCCGTCACAGCCTCTGCTCCGTAGCGGGAACCGGGCGATGCCCCTCGGTCGGCGGACCGAGCAGGACGGGGTTACATGGGCACCTGCGCGACGAACGCGCGGGCTGCGACCGCGGGTGCTCACTTGCCCGGTGGCGGCCCTCCGGCCGCCGGAATGCAACCACCTCCAGAGCCGACTACTGCCTGCAGGCCCGGACACCCATGCCCGAACGCTAGCCCAACTCGGCGCATCTGTCAGTGGTCAATGTTGCAGAGCTGTTGTCGTTCCGTTCCCGGTCGTTCCTGGTGATCTCAGTCAAGGTGTGATATCTACCTTCACCTGCTTCGCGGGGTCGCGGCGAGGACGGCACCGGCCACGACGAAGGCACCGGCGGCGCTCAGCGCACGGGCGCACTCGGCGAGGGTGGCGCCCGTGGTCAGGACGTCGTCGACGACGATCACCGGCCGGCCGCGTACGGCCGCCGCGCACCCGGCCCGGACCGCCAGCGCGCCGGCGAGGTTCGCCGCCCGGGCGCGGGCGTCGAGACCGGCCTGGTCGGCGACCGGACGGACGTGCCGCAACG
>JAFMQP010000067.1 GCA_017354575.1 Acidothermales bacterium
GTGTGCCACTGTTCCTCTGGCTCGTGCTCGGTCCGCACGCGGACGTCTGGGCGGTCGTCGTGGTGGCGGTGTCGTCGATCACGGACTACCTCGACGGCTGGCTGGCGCGGACGCTGAAGCAGACGAGCCGGCTGGGCCAGATGCTCGACCCCGTCGCCGACCGCCTCTACATCTTCGCCATCGGCATCGGACTGCTGCTCCGCGGCGTGGTGCCGTTGTGGCTCGTGCTCGTCCTGGTACTGCGCGAGGTCGCCGTGGCGGTCTGGCTGCCTGCGCTGTATCGCCACGGATACGGCCCGTTGCAGGTGCACATCCTCGGCAAGGCAGGCACCCTGTGCGTCCTCTACGCGTTCCCCGTCCTGTACCTCGGGCTGGCCGTGCCGCAGGTGCGGCTCTACGCGCACGTCGTGGGTTGGGCGTTCGCGATCTGGGGTATCGCTTTGTACTGGATCGCCGGCGTGCTCTACATCGAGCAGGCCCGCAGGCTGATCCGCGACCAGCGCAGCGGGCGCGGTCCCGGTGTTCCAGAGGACGGCACGCGCGTGGAGCACGCATGACGGTCCCAGCGGAAGGCGAGGACGATACATGAGGGCAGTAGTGATGGCGGGGGGCGAGGGAACGCGGCTGCGTCCGCTCACGGCGAACACTCCCAAGCCGCTGCTGCCCGTCGTCAACCGGCCGATCATGGAGCACGTCCTGCGGCTGCTGCGCCGGCACGGCTTCACCGAGACCGTCGTCACGGTGCAGTTCCTGGCGTCGTTGATCCGCAACTACTTCGGCGACGGCGAGGACTTCGGCATGTCGCTGCAGTACGCGACGGAGGAGTCGCCGCTCGGCACCGCGGGCAGCGTGAAGAACGCGGCCGAGGCGCTCACCGAGGGCACCTTCGTCGTGGTGTCCGGCGACGCGCTCACCGACATCGACCTGGAGAAGCTCGTCGCCTACCACCAGGAGAACGGCGCGCTCGCGACCGTCTGCCTGGTGCGCGTCCCCAACCCGCTCGAGTTCGGCATCACCATCGTCGGCGACGACGGCCGCATCCAGCGGTTCCTGGAGAAACCGAGCTGGGGACAGGTCTTCTCCGACACCGTCAACACCGGCATCTACGTGCTCGAGCCGGAGATCCTCGACCACGTCGCGGCGGACGAGGTCGTCGACTGGTCGTCGGACGTGTTCCCGAAACTGCTCGACTCGGGCGCGCCGCTCTACGGTTACGTCGCCGAGGGCTACTGGGAGGACGTCGGCACGCACGACAGCTACCTCAAGGCACACGCAGACGTGCTGAACGGCGGCACCGGCATCGAGATCGACGGCTTCGAGGTCGCGCCCGGCATCTGGGTCGGCGAGGACGCCGAGGTCGACCCGGACGCGACATTGCGGGGGCCGCTCTACATCGGCGACTACGCGAAGGTCGAGCAGGGCGTCGAGCTGCGCGACGGCACCGTGCTCGGCAGCAACGTGATCGTGAAGGAGGGCGCCTTCCTGCACCGCGCGATCGTGCAGGACAACGCCTTCGTCGGCGGCCAGACCAACCTGCGCGGCTGCGTCGTCGGCAAGAACACCGACATCATGCGCGGCGCCCGGGTCGAGGAGGGCTCGATCATCGGGGACGAGTGCCTGATCGAGGAGGAGGCGTACGTCTCCTCCGGCGTGAAGGTGTTCCCGTTCAAGACGATCGAGGCCGGCGCCGTCGTAAACACCAGCGTGGTGTGGGAGTCACGCGGGCACCGCGGGCTGTTCGGCACCAGGGGCGTCAGCGGCCTGATCAACGTGGAGATCACGCCGGAGCTCGCCGTCCGGCTCGCGAGTGCGTACGCCAGCACGCTGCGCAAGGGCGACACCGTGACGCTGTCGCGCGACCACTCACGGGCCGCGCGGACGCTCAAGCGCGCCGTGATCAGCGCGCTGAACGCCGGCGGCATCGACGTCCGCGACCTCGAGCTGTCGCCGGTGCCCGTCGCGCGGTTCGAGACGTCGCGCACCGACGCGAGCGGCGGCATCGTGATCCGCACCTCGCCGGGCGACCCGCAGAGCGTCGACATCGTCTTCCTCGACGACCAGGGCTCGGACCTCTCCGCGGCCGCGCAGCGGAAGCTGGAGCGGCTGTTCTCCCGGCAGGAGTTCAGGCGCGCGTTCCCCGGCGAGATCGCGGAGCTCACCTACCCGCCGCGCACCGTCGAGCTGTACGTGCAGGAGCTGCTGTCCTGTGTCGACATCTCCGGCGTGCGCGAGGCCGACCTCAAGGTCGTCGTCGACTGCGCCGGCGGTGCCGCGTCGATCGTGCTGCCGCAGCTGCTCGGCAACTGCGGCGTCGGCACCCTCACCGTGAACAACGGGCTCGACGAGGCGATGCCGACCGAGACCCTGGCCGACCGGATGCGCGACCTCGAGCGGCTCGCCGCGCTCGTCGCGTCGTCGCGGGCGGCGTTCGGGGTGCGCTTCGACCCGGTCGGCGAGCGGATCAGCCTCGTCGATGAACGCGGCGCGCTCGTGCCGGACGAGCGGGCACTGCTGGTCGTGATGGATCTCGTGGCGGCCGAGCTCGGGCAGGGCAGCGTCGCGCTGCCGATCACCACCACGCGCGTGGCCGAGCAGATCTGCCGTGCCCACGGCATGCAGGTGCGGTGGACCGCGACCTCGGCGTCCGCGCTGACCGAGGCGACGAGGGACGACGTCGTGCTCGCCGCGGACGGGCGCGGCGGCTTCGTGATCCCGGGCTTCAACAGGTCCGTGGACGGGATCGCCGCGTTCCTCCGGATCATCGGCCTGGTGGCCCGGGCGAACATGACGGTCAGCGAGATCGACGCGCGCATCCCGCGCACCCATCTGCTGCGCCGTGCCGTCCCCACGCCGTGGGCCACGAAGGGCCAGGTCATGCGGACCGTGCTCGAGTCCGCGGGCGGCCGGGACGTCGACACCACCGACGGGCTGCGCGTGATCGTCGGCGACGACCGCTGGGTGCTCGTGCTGCCGGACCCGTCCGAGCCCGTCACCCACATCCTGGCCGAGGCCCCGGACGACGACGCCGTCCAGGACCTGCTGGACGAATGGGCCGATGTGGTGGAGAGTGCTGCCCCCGCTGAGGCCGGCTGACACAATGTCGGCACCGGTCGACGGGACCGTATCGAGACGACGGCGCTGACTGCACGGACTAGTCGGGGGATCGGATGGCGACGGACGAACGCACGGACGTGCGCCCTCGCCCGGACGCGTCCATGTCGATGCTCAACGACCTGTTCGACCACCGTGTGGAGGACGACTACCTCGCCGCGCGGCGCCTCCGCGGCTCGCCGCACGTCGCCCGGCCGAGGCTCCCCGCGGCCTTCGCCAGGCGCGTCGCGTTCTTCCTCGTCATCGTGGTGTGCGCCGTGTTCGCCACCTCCGGCGTCCGCCAGCTGCTCCGGCCCGACCAGCAGCAGTCCGCCGACCACGACGCGCTGGTCAGGGAGGCGCAGGCGCGGTCCGGTGACGTGGACGGCCTGGAACGCCAGCTCGTCCGGACCCGTACCGAGTACGCCGCCGCCCAGCGCGCCGCGCTGGCCAAGGACGCGCAGGGCGCGGCCGAGGTGCGCCGGCTGGAGGCGCTGCAGAACTCGACCGGCTTCAACGCGGTGCACGGTGCCGGCGTCGTGGTGACGGTCGACGACGCGCAGGACGGCGACCTCACCGGCGACGCGTCGGGCGGCAGGATCCTCGACCGCGACCTGCAGATCCTGGTGAACGGGCTCTGGGCCGCCGGTGCGACGGCGGTCGCGATCAACGGCCAGCGGCTCACCACGCTCACCGCGATCAGGGAGGCGGGCGACGCCGTGCTCGTCGACTTCCGGCCGCTCGCCCGGCCGTACGTCGTCTCCGCCCTGGGCGACCGGCACACCCTCGAGGCGCGGTTCGCCGACGGACCCGCCGGCCGGTACTTCAAGACGCTGCAGACGAGCTTCGACGTGAGCTTCGACATGGATGACCGGGACACGCTGACGCTGCCGGCGGCGTCCACGGTCACCCTCCAGTACGCGCACAAGGAGAACCCGTGATCGCCGTCATCGCGCTGGCCGTCGGGGTCGTGCTCGGCCTCGTCCTGCACCCGACGGTGCCGACCTGGCTGCAGCCGTACCTGCCGATCGCGATCGTCGCCGCGGTCGACGCCATCTTCGGCGGGTTCCGTTCGCTGCTCGACGGCCTGTTCGACGACAAGGTTTTCGTCGTCTCGTTCGTGTCCAACGTGGTCGTGGCCGCGCTGCTCGTCTTCCTCGGCGACCATCTCGGCGTCGGCGCGCAGCTGTCGACAGGCGTGGTGGTGGTGCTCGGCATCCGGATCTTCACCAACGTCGCCGCGATCAGGAGAGGACTGCTGAAGGCATGAGCGTCCCGGAGAAGGAACCGGCCGCTTTCGACGACGGGCCCACCGCCGCCGTCGAAGAGGACGACGAGACCGCGGACGACGAGACCGAGGACGCCGGCGACACGCAGGACGCCGACGAAGCGGAGACCCCCGCCGCGGCCGAGGACTCCGACGAGGCGTCCGATTCCGACGAGGGCGATGCGCCGGACGACGCCGACGCGAGGCGGCGGCCGGGCGGTGCGCACGCGCGGCGGGTCACGCCGCGGCAGCGGCTGCGGGCGCTGGTCACCCCTCGGGCCAACAAGACCCAGGCGCTCATCGCGCTGGCCTGCCTCGTCCTCGGGTTCGGGCTCTCCGTCCAGGCGCAGTCGACCTCGTCCGCGTCGTCGTTCTCGAGCCTCCGGCAGTCGGAGCTGGTGAGCGTGCTTGACCGGCTCACCAACAGGCAGGAGCACCTGCGCGGCGAGATTACCCGGCTGCAGCAGGAGAAGGCGGCGCTCTCCAGCCAGAACGGCGAGGTCGCGCGGAAGGCCGCGCAGGACCGGCAGGACACGCTCGGCATCCTGGCCGGCACCGAGCCCGCCACCGGCCCGGGCATCGAGCTGACCGTCACCGACCCGCACGGCGCCATCAACGCGGCCGACCTGCTCAACGCCGTGGAGGAGCTTCGCGACTCGGGCGCGGAGGTGCTGCAGATCGGCTCGGTCCGGATCGGCGCGGACACCTACTTCCTCGACACCGACGGCGGCGTGATCGTCGACGGGCACACGCTCACCCCACCGTACCGGGTGCTCGCCATCGGCGACCCGCACACGATGAGCACGGCGATGAACATCCCTGGCGGCGTGCTGGAGAGCCTGCACAGGTCCGGGGCCGAGGGCGCCGTCACCGAGTCCCGGTCGTTGTCGATCACGGCGGTGCGCAAACCGTGACGAGCAGGGGACACCGGGATCACCGCGGCGAGGGCGGCCGGATACCCTCGCTCCCTACGCGGACGTCGACCCAGAAGGAGCACGCGTGTATCCCGCCGACCTCAAGTACACGTCCGACCACGAGTGGGTGCGTTCCGGCGAGGGGTCAGTCGTCCGCGTGGGGATCACGGAGTACGCGCAGGACGCGCTCGGCGACATCGTGTTCGTCTCGCTGCCGGAGGTGGGTACGGAGGTGACGGCCGGTGACGCCGTGGGTGAGGTGGAGTCGACCAAGAGCGTGTCCGACATCTACGCACCGGTGGGTGGGAAGATCACGGCTCGCAACGACGCGCTGGACGGCCAGCCCGACCTCGTCAACTCCGACCCGTACGGCACGGGCTGGATGGTCGAGATCGAGGTGGCGAGTCAGGCGGACGTCGATGCGCTGATGGACTCGACCGCGTATACGGAGACGCTGGAGTCGTAGCCGCGGGCTGACAGGCTTGGCCGCAAGGAGGCAAGGGGATCATGGCCACCGTGTACTGCACGCAGTGCGGGCACGCGAACCCGCAGGAGTCGCGCTTCTGCGCGAACTGCGGCACCGCGCTGACGCGTCCGGGTGAAGCAGTGGGGGAGCCGGCGAGCGCGACCACGGCCACCTGGCGGTTGGAGGTCGCCGAGCAGTTCGAGGAGGAGGCGCCCGCGGAGGACGTCGCGGCGGTCGAGGCGCTGCGTGCCGGCACCGCGATGCTCGTGGTGAAACGTGGGCCGAACGCGGGCAGCCGGTTCCTGCTCGACCGCGACGTCACCACCTCGGGGCGCGACGCGCAGAGCGACATATTCCTCGACGACATCACCGTTTCACGGCGACACGCCGAGTTCCGCCGTGGCGATGACGGGTTCACGGTGGCCGACGTCGGTAGCCTGAACGGTACCTACGTCAACGGGGAGCGGATCGACAACGCACCGCTGACCGGTGGCGACGAGGTGATGATCGGGAAGTTCCGGATGGTGTTCTTCGAGTCGCCGGAGGCTGGTCAGGGGTGAGCTCGGCACTCCCGAACCGTTCCTACATGACGATCGGGGAGGTGCTGGCCAGGCTCCGCCCCGACTTTCCGGACGTCACGATCTCGAAGATCCGCTTCCTCGAGTCCGAGGGCCTGGTCGAGCCGGCGCGCACGCCGTCGGGCTACCGCAAGTTCACCGAGAACGACCTGGAGCGTCTCCAGTACATCCTGTCGGCGCAACGTGACCACTACCTGCCGCTGCGGGTGATCCGCGAGCAGCTCGACGCCGTCGACGAGGGCGACGGCGTACCGCTCGTCGGTGTGGCCGGTCCGCCGTCCGCCGCCGCAGCGAGCCTGCCGGGCCCGGAGTCGTTCGTCGAGGCGACCCGTACCCGGTTCTCCAGGGACGAGCTGCTCGAGACCAGCGGGCTGTCGGCCGACGACCTCGACACGCTCGAGGGGTACGGGCTGGTCAGCCCCCGGCCGGGAAAGGTCAGCTACGACGAGGACGCGCTGCTGGTGGCCCGGATGGCCGCCGAGCTGGCCGCGTTCGGCATCGAGGCCAGGCACCTGCGCGGCTTCGGCAGCGCGGCCGAGCGGGCCGTCGACCTCGTGGAGCAGGTGGTCACGCCGCTGCGCCGGCACCGCGGCGTCGAGGACGCCACCCGCGCCGACGAGGCCGCGAGGGAGCTCGCCGCGCTGTTCGTCCGGCTGCACGCCGCTCTGGTCAAGTCACGACTCGGTCGGCGTTAGGTCACGGGTACCTGGGTACGGCGGCGACGCGGTTTCTGTCGTGGCGCCGCGGCATGTAGTTTGGGGTAAGCAGTGTCGGTGCCCTCAAGGCCCAGCGCGGATGCGGGCCAGCGATGATCGGGGCGGTGAGCGCACGATGAACCGAATGGCCGTCGTGGGCGTCCGCGTGGAGATGCCCTCGCAACAGCCCGTTCTCCTGCTGAAGGAGGAGGACGGCGAACGCTATCTGCCGATCTGGATCGGCCCCGTCGAGGCGAGCGCGATCGCCTACGCGCAGAACGGCATGACGCCGCCGCGCCCGTTGACCCACGACCTGATCCGCAACCTGCTCGAGGCGTTCCAGGTCAGCCTGGCCGAGGTGCGCATCGTGGAGGTTCGCGACAGCACCTTCTACGCCGACCTGGTCTTCTCCAACGGCGTCGAGCTGAGCGCCCGTCCGTCCGACTCGATCGCGCTCGCGCTGCGCACCGGCGCGTCGATCACCTGCGCCGAGGACGTCCTCGCCGCCGAGGGCGTCGCGATGCCGGGGGAGCAGGAGGACGAGGTCGAGAAGTTCCGCGAGTTCCTCGACACCATCTCCCCCGAGGACTTCGGCCGCCACCTGGGCGACACCCCACCCGGCTCACAACCACCCGGCTGACTCGCCCGCCACACCGCTGCCACAGCCCTGGTTGATCATGTTCTCATGATCAACCAGGGCTTCACACGGTCTGCAGGTCCGTGGGAAGCCGGGGTTCGTCGTGTGAAGCTGGCGTCCGTACTCTCAACCTGAGGTCGACGGTGAGTTTCCCGGCGACGCGCCGTCCCGCAGGTTGACCCGGTGTCGGGGACGTCCTACCGTCGCTGTGGACAGAGATTCACCCGTGTAACTACACGGGCGTACCCGACGGGTACATCCGAGCGCGGAGGTCGGCGTGGCAGCGAGCGGCGACAAGGTCGATGGCGTCGTCACCGAGCAGGCACGACGGGAGGCCGCCGAGCAGGGGCTGCTCTTCGAGGGTCCCGCGCCGGCGATCCCTGAGCAGATGGGCTTCCGCGGCCCGGCGGCGTGCAGCGCGGCCGGCATCAGCTACCGGCAGCTCGACTACTGGGCGCGCACCGGCCTGGTCGCGCCGACGATCCGTCCCGCGAAGGGCTCAGGATCCCAGCGGCTGTACGGCTTCCGCGACATCGTCGTGCTCAAGGTGGTCAAGCGGCTGCTCGACACCGGAGTCTCGCTGCACCAGATCCGCACCGCCGTCGAGCACCTGCGCAAGCAGGGCGTCGAGGACCTCTCCCAGGTCACGCTGATGAGCGACGGCGCCACCGTCTACGAGTGCCGGTCGCCCGGCGAGGTCGTCGACCTGCTGCAGGGCGGGCAGGGCGTCTTCGGCATCGCGCTCGGCAGCGTCTGGCGCGAGGTCGAGGGCACCCTCGCCGAGCTGCCCGGTGAGATGCCGGGCACCGACGACGCCGACCCGCACGACGAGCTCGCGGCACGCCGGGCACAGCGGACCGGCTGACCGTTCCGGTTCGGGGTCGCTAGGGTGGGGACGGTAGATCAACGACCCTGTGTGGGGGAGTCCCGAGGCCGCCGGCTGGTGACGGCGGCGCGGGCGCCGAAGGTGCAACCTCCCCGGAAACTCTCAGGCAGCGACGACCACGCGGGCGAGATCACTCTGGAGCCCCGAGGCGACAGATGGGGAACGTGTCGCGACGAGCGACGCGGACGAACCTAGCGCTGGAGGAGAGTCCCCATGGCCGATCGGCCATCGCTCGCCGACCTGCACACGGCGGTACCGTTCGCCGACCGCCACGTCGGCATCTCCGCCGCGGCCGAGGCGGACCTGCTCTCGGTTCTCGGCTACGGCACGGCAGCTGAGCTGATCGACGCGGCCGTCCCCGCCGACATCAGGGACGGCGCCGGGCTCGATCTCCCGGCCGCCGCCACCGAGGCCGAGGCGCTTTCCGAGCTGGCCTCACTCGCGGCCGGGAACGAGGTGCTCACCTCGATGATCGGCCTCGGCTACCACGACACCATCACGCCCGCCGTCATCCGCAGGAACGTGCTGGAGAACCCGTCCTGGTACACGGCCTACACGCCGTACCAGCCGGAGATCTCGCAGGGCCGGCTCGAGGCGTTGCTGAACTTCCAGACCATGGTCGAGGACCTCACCGGCCTCGCCTTCGCGAACGCGTCACTGCTCGACGAGGCGACCGCCGCCGCCGAGGCCCTGTCGCTCGCCCGCCGTGCCACGCGCGGCGCCGGCGCGTTCCTGATCGACGCGGACGCGCTGCCGCAGACCGTCGCGGTGATCCGCACCCGTGCCGCCGCCTCCGGCGTCGAGGTCGTCGTCGCCGACCTGTCCTCCGGCGAGCTGCCCGGGGGTGACTTCTTCGGCGTGCTGCTGCAGTACCCGGGCGCGTCCGGCGCCGTCCGCGACCTCGCGCCGGTGGTCGAGGCCGCGCACGAGCGCGGCATGCTGGCCATCGTCGCGGCAGACCTGCTGGCGTCGACGATGCTGCGCGCGCCCGGCGAGTTCGGCGCTGACATCGCGGTCGGCAGCACCCAGCGGTTCGGCATGCCGATGGGCTTCGGCGGGCCGCACGCCGGGTACATGGCGGTCCGCGACGGGCTGCAGCGCTCGCTGCCCGGACGGCTCGTCGGCGTGTCGAAGGACGCGGACGGCGCGCCGGCGTACCGGCTCGCCCTGCAGACCCGCGAGCAGCACATCCGCAGGGAGAAGGCCACCAGCAACATCTGCACCGCGCAGGTGCTGCCCGCGGTGGTCTCGAGCATGTACGCCGTCTACCACGGCCCGCAGGGGCTGCACCGGATCGCGCAACGGGTGCACAGGTACGCGGCGATCCTCGCCCGCGGTCTGCGCGACGGCGGCGTCGACGTGGTCCACGACAGCTTCTTCGACACCGTCCTCGCGCGCGTGCCCGGGCAGGCGGACGCCGTCGTGCGCACGGCGAGGGAACGCGGCGTCAACCTGCGCCGCGTCGACGGCGACCACGTCGGGATCGCGTGCGACGAGGCCACGGTGTCGGCACACGTCGAGGCGGTCTGGGCCTCGTTCGGCGTCTCCGGGCACACGGCCGAGAGCCTCGACCCGTCCACCGAGGACGCCGTCGAGGGCGGCCTGCTGCGGACGTCGGAGTACCTCACGCACCCGGTGTTCAACTCGCACCGGTCCGAGACGTCGATGCTGCGGTACCTGCACCGGCTCGCCGACAAGGACTACGGGCTCGACCGCGGGATGATCCCGCTCGGCTCGTGCACGATGAAGCTCAACGCCGCCGCCGAGATGGAGCCGATCAGCTGGCCCGGCTTCGCGCGCATCCACCCGTTCGCGCCCGCCGACCAGGTAGGTGGCTACACCGAGCTGATCGAGCGGCTTTCCGGCTGGCTGGTCGAGGCCACCGGTTACGATGCCGTCTCGCTGCAGCCGAACGCCGGCAGCCAGGGCGAGCTCGCCGGGCTGCTCGCGATCCACGCGTACCACCAGGCGAACGGCGACACCGAGCGCGACGTCTGCCTGATCCCGTCCTCCGCGCACGGCACGAACGCGGCCAGCGCGGTCATGGCGGGCATGCGGGTCGCCGTGGTCGGATGCGACGACGGCAACGTCGACCTCACCGACCTGCAGGCGCTGCTCGACGAGCACGAGGGCCGGGTCGCCGCCATCATGATCACCTACCCGTCGACGCACGGCGTCTACGAGCGCACCGTCGCCGAGCTGTGCGCGATGGTGCACGACGCCGGCGGCCAGGTCTACATCGACGGCGCGAACCTGAACGCCCTGCTCGGCATCGCCAAGCCCGGGCGGTTCGGCGGCGACGTCAGCCACCTGAACCTGCACAAGACGTTCTGCATCCCGCACGGCGGCGGCGGTCCGGGTGTCGGGCCGGTCGCGGCCCGCGGCCACCTCGCGCCGTACCTGCCGGACGGGACGAACCCGGTGGCCGCGGCCCCGTACGGGTCGGCCGGCATCCTGCCGATCACGTGGGCGTACATCCGGATGATGGGCGCACCCGGTCTGGTCCGTGCCACGCAGGCCGCGGTCCTGGCGGCCAACTACGTCGCCAAGCGGCTCGAGGGCCACTACCCGGTGCTCTACGCCGGCCGCCGCGGGCTCGTCGCGCACGAGTGCATCCTCGACCTGCGCAAGCTCACCAAGGACGCCGGGGTGACCGTCGACGACGTCGCCAAGCGGCTGATCGACTACGGCTTCCACGCCCCGACCATGTCGTTCCCCGTCGCGGGCACGTTGATGGTCGAGCCGACCGAGAGCGAGGACCTGGCCGAGCTGGACCGGTTCTGTGCCGCGATGATCGCGATCCGCGCCGAGATCAACCGGGTCGCGGCAGGCGAGTGGCCGAAGGACGACAACCCGCTCCGCAACGCGCCGCACACGGCGGCGAGCGTCACAGGTGACTGGGAGCACGCGTACACCCGCGAGGAGGCGGTGTTCCCGACGCGGGACGTGCGCGCGGCGAAGTACTGGACGCCGGTCCGCCGGATCGACCAGGCATACGGCGACCGCAACCTCGTCTGCGCGTGCCCTCCCGTGGAGGAGCTCGCCGGGGAGTAGGCCGCCCGGGGGACGTGGTTCAGGCGGCGGTTACGGCGTGCGGCGTGTCGGTCGGGCGATGGGGGGCGACCACCCGTCCGTTCGGCAGCAGCTCGCCGGTGTCCTCGAACAGGACCACGCCGTTGCACAGCAGGCTCCACCCCTGCTCGGGGTGGCCCGCCACAGTGCGGGCAGCCTCACGGTCGGGGCTGTCCGCTTCGGGGCACTGTGGCTCGTGGGCGCACATTGCTTGCGTTCCCTTCGCGACATTTCGTCAGCGGCCACGTATCTCGCGACCTGTCAACCATTGTGGCGCGCATCACCCTAGTGCGGGGGCTGTCCACAGGTGTGTTCGGGGGTTTGCTCCCCAATCTTGACCTGGACGTGCCGGAATCCGCCGATGCCGCGTGCGACATATCGCGACAGAGGTATAAACGAGGAGTGGACCGCAAACCGGACTCGCCGCCCACCGTCACCCGACCTCCGCTGCGTCACGAGGTCCCCGCCGTTGGCGCGGACCTCCGCGCGACTCTCGACGCGCGCCGCGAGCTCGGCCCGGAGTACGAGGGCGCGCTCGTCGAGGGGTTCCTGGAGCGGCTCGACGACGCCGTCGACGCACGCGTCGACGCCCGGCTCGAACAGCGCCGCGCCGCAGTGCCGCCGGCGAAGTCCGGCATGGACGGTGCCCGGCTCGCGCTGGGCATCGTGACGACGGCGCTCGGCGTACCGCTTACGGCCATCGTCACCAACTCCCCCCACGGGTCCCCGATGCTGGTCGTGGTGATCTGGGTCGCCATCGTCCTGGTCAACCTGGCGGCGGCGGCCAACCGGCACCGCTAGGGCATCGGCGTCCTGGTAGAAAAGAGCCGTGCCGATCCCACTGTTCCGGCGGGTCTCCGCCGACGCGAGGAAGCAGTACGCCGCGGACCGCGAGCTGGCGCGGACGTACAACGACCGCCTCGACGCCGCCGACGCCGCGCTGGACCGGCTCCGCGCGGCGGCCGTCCGCGCG
>JAFMQP010000317.1 GCA_017354575.1 Acidothermales bacterium
CCGCCGCCGCCACCGCCTCCGCCTCCGCCACAACCGCGGCGGCGCCGGGCCGACACCGGCATCTCGATCGCCCACCCCATCTGGCCGTCCGACGCGGAGTGACGGACGGCGTCAACGCAGCGCGCGGGATTTCGCGCGGCGGGCGACGCGCACCTGGTGGGCCAGGTCACGCAGCGACCCGGGACGGTCCTGCGTCGCCACCACGTCCGTGTCGACCCCGACGGCGCGGGCACGCTCGGCGAGCTCGTGCATGTACACCGCCCGGATCCGGCCCGCCTCGCCGACCGGCCAGTCCGCCTTGTCGACACGTTCGGCGAGCCATTTCTCCTCGCGGTAGCGCAGTGCCTCGTAGTCGAGCTCCCGCCGCAGCTTCGCGAACGGCAGCGCCTGTAGCCGCTCCGCGACCTCCTCGGGCAGCTCCTCCGTGTGCTCGTCGGCCTCGGGCTCGGGCGGTATCCCGGTCGCCGTCCACGCCGCCGCCAGCAGCGTGACCCGGGACACGAAGTTGATCCAGATCAGCAGACCGACCATGATCGCGAACGCCCCGTACACCGGGTTGCTCGTCGTCCTGCCGATAAGCCAGGTGCCGATCAGCTTGAGCACCTCGAACCCGATCGCCCCGAGCACCGCCCCGCGCACCAGCAGGCGCAACGGCGACCGCACCCCGGGCAGCACGCCGAACAGCAGCGCGAACACCACGGAGTCGAACGCCACCGCGACGACGATCGCCAGGATCCGCAGAGTCACGCCCATCCCAGTCACGTGTGACCCGCCGACGGCGTCCACCGCGAGCCTGGTCGCCGACGTGGCGAGGCTGGAGAACGACACCGAGGCCACGAGCGCGACGCCGAACGCGACGAGGACGACGAGGTCCAGCAGCTTCTTGATCACGATGTTCGGCGCCTTGTCCGGGGGCTGCAGCCACATCGACCGAAGGGCGTCGCGCAGCGCGTCGATCCACCCGGTGCCGGAGTAGATCAGGCCGGCCAGGCCGATGATCCCCACGCCGACGCCGGCACCGGTGGTCTTCGACAGGTCGATCCTGCCCTCCCCGGTGCCGATCAGCCCCGGGAACGTCGACTGCAGCGCGTTCTCCACCTGCGCGCGGGCGTCCGGGTAGACCACCACGACGTACACGAGGATCGCGAACGCCACCGCCAGCAGCGGGAAGAACGACAGGAACCCGAAGTAGGTCACGGACCCGGCCAGCATGGTGCCGTTCTGGTCGCTGAAGCGCTTGTACGCGCGCACCATGTGGTCGAACGCCGGCGAGCGACCCCGCGCGGTGCGAAGCCACGTGCCCACCCGCGCCTTGCCCCTTGCGACAACCGCCGTCATCGCTGCACCCCCGGTTCTCCCTAGCCCCCGGTGACCTCCGCCAGCCCGCCCCCGTCGCCCAGCGGGTAGTCGCGGTGCGGGCTCCACACCTCCCCGATGCGCTCGTACAGTGTGAACCGGTCGACGTGGAAACGGGCCTGGTAACCCGCCAGTTCCGCGAACGCGCGGTCGAGCGCGTCACCGTCGACCTCCTGGGCGACGGTGACGTGCGGGTGGTACGGGAAGTCGTGCTCCCGCCGCACCGGCCCGGAACGCACCGCGGTGGCGAGCTGCTCGCAGTCGCTGATCCCCTTGGCCAGCGCCACGAACACGACGGGCGAGACCGGCCGGAAGGTTGCGGTGCCGCGCAGCTGGACGTCGAACGGCTCGTGCCCGGCCGCGACCCGCTCCAGGTGCCGCTCGTACGCCGCCCGCGTGGCGGCGTCGACGTCGGTGGGGCCCAGTAGCGTCACATGTGTCGGCGTCACCAGCGCGGCCCGGTCGCCGAAGCGGTACCGCGCGTCCCGCAGGTCCGTCGCGTACGGCTCCGGTACCGCGATGGCGGTCGCGACGACGGACGAGGGCATGCGCCGATTCTGGCAGGTGGCGGGCGGTGCGCCGCCCCCGGTCGGACGCCCCGGCTAGACGCCGATGCTGTCGTGCACCCCGAACGCGTGCGGTGCGGCGAGCGGCTCGGCGTACGCCTCGAGGTTGCCGGCCATCCGCTCCAGGGCGTCGACGGCGCGGCCGTACTCGTCCTCGTCGAGGCCCTTGGTGACGAGCCCGCGGAACTCCGACAGCTTGTCCTGCACCGAGCCGAACGCCCGCTCGCCCTCGTCGGTGAGCGAGAGGGTGTCGTCGTCGGCGCTGACCAGCCCCCGCCGCGCCAGGTCGTCCACGGCGCGGTCGAGCTCGGTCCTGCCCTCCACCAGGAACGACGCCAGCTTCGCCGCCGCCGCGTCCCGCGTGGCCGGGCCCTCGTGGACGACGTTCAGCAGCTGCCAGTGCCGCCTGGTGAAGCCCTCGTCGATGAGCGTGCGCTCGAAGCCGTCCTCGATGAGCCGGTCCAGGTGCTTGAGCAGGTAACCGATGGGGCGGCGCTTGGCTGACATCGTCATGAATCTCCGATCCGTCCCCGACTCGTGCCGTTCGTCCGGTCAACCATGCACCATCGGGACCGTCCGCGGTCAGTAGGGTGACGGCGTGAGTGAGCACGGTAGGCCCCGCCGCGTGAGCGCTCGGCTCGCCGACGGCCGGGAGATCGTCTACTTCGACGAGCGCGTCCTCGAGCACTTCGACGACAAGCGCGACCTGCCGGACCGCGTCAGCCACACCGAGGTGCGCTTCGACCCGCTGCAGGCCGAATGGGTGGCCATCGCGTCGCACCGGCAGACCCGCACCTACCTGCCGCCGGCCGACGAGTGCCCGCTGTGCCCGTCTAGGGACGGCCGGCTCACCGAGATCCCCAGCCCGGACTACGACGTCGCCGTGTTCGAGAACCGCTTCCCGTCGTTCGTCGGCGTGGCCGACCCGGCGGCCGGCGAGCGTGCGGACGCCGGCGGCCTGTTCACCAGGCGGGACGGCGTCGGCCGCTGCGAGGTCGTGTGCTTCACCGCCGACCACGACACCTCGTTCCACGCGCTGCCGCCGGCCCGCGTCCGTACCGTCATCGAGGCGTGGATCGACCGCACCGTCGTGCTGGGCGCCCAGGACGGGGTCGAGCACGTGTTCCCGTTCGAGAACCGCGGTAAGGACATCGGCGTCACGCTGCACCATCCGCACGGGCAGATCTACGGGTACCCGTTCGTGCCGCCGTTCGCGGAGCGGATGCTGCGTTGCGCGCGTGCGCACGAGGAACGTACCGGCCGCAACCTGTACGCCGACCTGCTCGCAGCGGAGCAGGCCGACGGCAGCCGCGTGGTGTCGCGCACCGGCCACTGGACGGCGTTCGTGCCGTTCGCCGCCCGCTGGCCGGTCGAGGTGCACCTGTTCCCGCACCGGCAGGTCCCCGACCTGCCCGCGCTCGACGACGCCGAACGCGACGACCTCGCGCGTGCGTACCTCGACCTGCTCGGCCGGCTGGAACGCCTCTACGACCAGCCGCTGCCGTACGTCGCGGGTATCCACCAGGCTCCGGTGCGTGCGTACCGCGACGCCGCGTACCTGCACCTCCGTGTTCACTCGGTGATGCGTTCGCCAGGAAAGCTCAAGTACCTGGCGGGTTCCGAGTCGGGCATGGGAGCCTTCGTGAGCGACGTGCGTCCCGAGGACGTCGCGGCGCGGCTGCGGGAACTGGAGTGACGGGGGTCGCCCGAGGGAGGGCCTGCGTGACCGGAACGCACACCGTCTCCGCGGAGGAGGTCGCCGGCGAGTTCGCGCGGCGCTACGGCCGTCCACCGGAAGGCGTGTGGGGCGCGCCGGGCCGGGTGAACCTGATCGGTGAGCACACCGACTACGTCGGCGGTTACGTGCTGCCGGTCGCGCTTCCCAACCGCACCCTCGCCGCGGTACGCCGCCGGTTCGACGGCCGGCTCGTGTTCGCGTCCACCATGACCGACGAGGTCGTCGAGGTCGCGCTCGACGAGCTCGCACCCGGCACCGTGAAGGGCTGGGCCGCGTACCCCGCGGGCGTGGTGTGGGCGCTGCACACCGCGGGCCACGACGTCGTCGGCACGGAGGTGCTCGTCAGCGGCGACGTCCCCGTCGGGTCCGGCCTGTCCTCCTCGGCCGCGCTGGAGTGCTCGGTCGGCCTCGCGCTCGCCGAGCTGTCCGGCCTCACGCTCGGCCGGCCCGAGCTCGCGCTGCTGTGCCAGCAGGCGGAGAACACGTTCGTCGGAATGCCGAGCGGCGTCATGGACCAGATGGCGTCGCTTTGCTGCAGCGAGGGCTACGCGCTGTTCCTCGACTGCCGGTCGCTGCACGCCGAGTCGGTGCCGTTCGCGATCGCCGACCAGGGCCTGGTGCTGCTCGTCATCGACACCCGCGCGCCGCACCGGCTCGTCGACGGTGGATACGCCGACCGCCGGATGTCTGCCACCGAGGCCGCGATCGCGCTCGGCGTCGCGTCGCTGCGGGACGTCTCCCGCGAGGACCTGCCCGACGCGCTCGGCCGGCTGGACGAGCGGCTGCGTCCGCGCGCACGGCACGTCGTCACCGAGAACGCGCGGGTGCTCGTCACCGTCGACCTGATGCGGGCGGGCGACTACGCGTCCGTCGGGCAGCTGATGAACATGTCGCACGCGTCGCTGCGCGACGACTACGAGGTCTCGTCGCCCGAGCTCGACACCGCCGTCGACGCGGCGCTTCAGGCAGGCGCGCTCGGCGCGCGGATGACCGGCGGCGGTTTCGG
>JAFMQP010000386.1 GCA_017354575.1 Acidothermales bacterium
ACGGCGACGTCGTCGGGGAGCTTGCCGTGGGCCGTGCCCGGTTCTTCGTCGCAGACGAGGCGCCCGAGTACGGCAACGTCAGCCCGCCCCGTCCGTCCGAGTGCTCGGTACGCATCGGCCTGTTCGTGGACGACCCCGACGCGCTCGTCGAGCGTGCCGTCGCCGCGGGCGCGACCGTCGTCGCACCGGTCAGCGACCAGGACTACGGCTACCGGCTCGGCCGCATCGTCGACCCGTTCGGCCACCACTGGGAGATCGCGCGGCCGCTGCACGGCTAGCGCGCGGCGGGGCGGAGAGCCGTCTTCCCAGACAACGCCGCCGCGATCACCCGTGCGGCACATTGCGGACGACGCCCACCGGACGGTCGTCGGCGAGCTCGCCCTCCCCGATCTCGACGCGCGCCCAGCGGCGTGCCTGCCGCACCGTCACCATGTGGTCGATTCGCGGTACCGCAGGTGCACGACGCCGTTGCCGAACCCGCGATGGCCGGTGAGCTCGAGCGGCAGCCGGGCATCGGTCGGCAGCGCTCGCTTGCCGCCGCCCACCAGGACCGGCGATACGACGAGGTGGTATTCGTCGACGAGTCCCGCCCTGATCGCCTCGGCGGCGAGCGTCGCGCCGCCGACCGTCATGTCCCGTTCCGCGCACGCCTTCAGCTCACGAACGGCCTCGGGATCGAAGCTGCGCTCAAGCCGGGTCCTGGCCGTGGAGACAGCCGCGAGCGACCGGGAGTACACGACCTTCTCGGCCGCCTGCCAGATGCGGGCGAAGTCCAGCATCAGCGGCGGTTGGCCGGGCAGCGTGTGCGCGGCCTCCCAGCCGGTCATCTCCTCGTAGAGCCTGCGTCCGTACAGGTACGTGCCGACGGGCCGCTCGAAGTCGTTGACGAAGCGGACACCTCGTCATCCGGCATCGCCCAGTCGTAAAGTCCGTTCTCGTCGGCGACGTAACCGTCGAGCGACGTGATCGCCATGTAGAGCAGCCGTGCCACGTGCTCGCTCCTCGCGACTCTCGGTACGTATCACGACTGTACTGCCGGGATGTTCCGCAACCCCGCGTCCAGGAACCCTCGGATCACCTCGGCGGTCCCGTCGTGGTCGTCACCGGTGACCTCGAAGTCACTGGTCCACCGGACGGTGCTGCCGCCGTCGCCGTCGGGCTCGACACGCAACTCGGCTCGGTAGTCGCGGACCGGCATCGCGGTGGACTCCATGACATACCGGTACAGGCGGCGAGTCGGATCGACCTCCTGAAGCCGCTCGACCTGCTCGGACCCGTCCACGCCGACCGCGGTGCGGATCGCATCCGGCCCCTCACCCTCGCCGTGCACACTTGCCAGCAGCGGATGCCACTCGCCGACACCCTGAAACGAGCCGATCTTCCGCCACAACGTGTCCGGGTCGGCTCGGACGTCAGCCGTCACTTCAACGTGTGTCATCGGACTCGAGCTTCCCGGGGCCTCATGACGCGAAACATGCGGCTCGAAGGACGTCGTCCACCAACGCCCTGGCGCGATCGACGGCCGGTTTGGTAGGTCTGTGCGCACGGGACGCGTCCACTGGCGGCGAGGAGCAGACATGG
>JAFMQP010000318.1 GCA_017354575.1 Acidothermales bacterium
GATCCGCCGATCCATCGCACTGATTTTCGGCACGCTGTTGAGTTCTCAAGGAGCGGGCGCGCACCAGTCGAGGTCTTCCGACCTGTTCCTGGGGCAGAACCTCTAACCTAGCCACCAGTCGGACTCGAAGTCAAACCGATGGTTTCGGCCTCCGTGACCGGCACCGGAGACGCGTGATCGCGAACCGTTCCGATCTGGGAGCCCTTGGCGAACCGGCCACCGTGGTGTCCGTTCCTTCGCACCGGGCAGGAAGAAGATTACGGCGTCCGCGTTCGGCACGTCAAATCGGGGTACCCCTTTCGCCGCGTGACGCCGGTCACGGCGAACCACACCGCTGTGACTACGGTCTCCCGGACGCATCAGCGCAGGTCAGCGGCCGCCAGGGTACGTCGGCCCCGGCGCAGCACCAGCCAGCGTCCGTGCAGCAGGTCCGCGGGGAGGGGGCGGGCGTTCTCGTCGGTGATCCTGGCGTTGTTGGCGTACGCCCCGCCCTCGGCGATCGTCCGCCGCGCCTCCGAGCGACTGGCGACGAGGCCGGCCGACGCGAACAGCTCGGCGTAGGTCGGCGGCCCGGCCGCGGACGCCTCCACCCGCGGCAGCTCCGCCACCGCGGCCACGAGGGTGCGCTCGTCCAGGGCCCCGAGCTCACCGCGCCCGAACAGCGCCCCGCTCGCGGCGATCACCTTCGCGCACTCGTCCGCGCCGTGCACGAGTGTGGTCAGCTCCTCGGCGAGCGCCCGCTGGGCGGCCCGCGCCTGGGGCCGCTCGGCGGTCTGCTTCTCCAGCTCCTCGATCTCCTCGTGACCGCGGAAGCTGAGGATGCGCAGGTGGCTGGGCATGTCGGCGTCGTCGAGGTTCAGCCAGAACTGGTAGAAGGCGTACGGCGAGAGCATCTCCGGGTCGAGCCAGACGGCACCGCCCGCGGTCTTGCCGTACTTCGTGCCGTCCGCCCTGGTCAGCAGCGGGGTGGCGAGCGCGTGCACCGCCGCCCCCTCGACCCGGCGGATCAGGTCGACGCCGCTGGTGATGTTGCCCCACTGGTCGCTGCCTCCGGACTGCAGCGTGCAGCCGTACCTCCGGTACAGCTCGAGGTAGTCGTACGCCTGCAGGATCTGGTAGCTGAACTCGCTGTAGCCGATGCCGAGCTCGGAGTTCAGCCGGGCGCTGACGGCCTCCTTCGCGATCATCCTGTTCACCCGGAAGTGCTGGCCGACGTCGCGGAGGAACTCGATCGCCGACAGCGGCGCGGTCCAGTCCAGGTTGTTCACCGTCCGCGCGGCCGCCGGCCCGTCGAAGTCGAGGAACGGCTCGATCTGCCGCTGGATCCTCCCGACCCAGCCGGCGACGACGTCCGGGTCGTTCAGCGTCCGCTCGCGATCGGGGTTCGGGTCGCCGATCAGTCCGGTGGAGCCGCCGACGAGCGCCAGCGGGCGGTGCCCGGCGAGCTGGAACCGCCGCACCGTCAGCACTTGCACCAGGTGGCCGTGGTGGAGGCTGGGAGCGGTGGGGTCGAACCCGCAGTAGTACGTGACCGGCCCGCTGTCGAGCGCCGCGCCGAGCGCCTCGAGGTCGGTGGACGCGGCGATCAGGCCACGCCACTGCAGGTCAGCCAACAGCTCGTTCACGAGCGGGTCCTCGCTCCCAGGCAGAGTCGGTATCGGATCGACACCAGGCTATTCCGTCGCGGATCCGTCCTCACGGCGAATACGCCGCTTCGGGACGTGCCTGCGATACGGCGACACCGTCGGGTCGCCGGACAGGTAGAACCGCCACGGCACCTCGGCCGCGGTCGCCACCCCCGTTCGCGGCGACGTTGCCACCACACCGGAGGCGCCGTCCGGGCCGCGGCACAGCCGCAACGCGCTGTCGGCCGCGCAGCCGTCGGCGCCGTCCTCGTCCCCGCGGACGCCGAGCGCGACGGTGAGCCGGGCGGGCCCGCGCGCGAGGTCCCGGTCGGCGGTCGACGGCCCGCGCCGGTGCCGCGCCAGCGGCACGCCGTCGACCACCTCGCCGGCGCGCAGCAGCACGGCGGACGCCCGGCCCGCGGGCAGGCAGACGGCGTTCATGCAGAAGTGCATGCCGTAGGTGAAGTAGACGTAGACGTGCCCGGGGTCGCCGTACATCGTCGCGTTGCGCGGGCTGCGGCCCCGGTAGGCGTGCGACGCCGGGTCGGCCTCGCCCTCGTACGCCTCGACCTCGGTGAGCCGGACGGCGACGAGGCCTTCGGGCGTCTCGTGCTCGACCACCTCGCCGAGCAGGTCGGGTGCCACCTCCGGCGCCGGGCGGTCGAAGAACGAACGGGGCAGCGGTTGCCTGACGCGCGTGGGCGAGCTCACCGGGCCGAATCTACATATCGTGATCGGCCAGAGGAGGGCGGGCGGCGGCCCACGCGCGGGCGTCGTCCAGCCGGGCCGTCAGCTCGGCGAGCTGCTCGGCGACCCGGGCCGGTGCGGTGCCGCCGCGCCCGGAACGCGACGCGATCGAGCCGCTGACGGTGAGCACGTCGCGCACGTCAGGGGTGAGCACCGGGGAGATCGCCCGCAGGTCGGCGTCGGACAGGTCGGTGAGCTCGATCCCCTTGGCCTCGCAGAACCGGACGCACTCCCCCGCGATCTCGTGCGCCCGCCGGAACGGCACGCCGCCGCGGACCAGCCACTCGGCGACGTCGGTGGCGAGCGAGAAGCCCCGCGGCGCGAGTGCGGCGAGGCGGCCGGCGTCGAAGCGCAGCGTCGCGAGCATCCCGGCGAACGCGGGCAGCAGCACCTCGAGCGAGTCGAGCGAGTCGAAGACCGGTTCCTTGTCCTCCTGCAGATCGCGGTTGTACGCGAGCGGCAGGCCCTTCAGCGTGGTCAGCAGCCCGGCGAGGTTGCCGACCAGCCGGCCCGCCTTGCCGCGGGCCAGTTCGGCGACGTCGGGGTTCTTCTTCTGCGGCATGATCGACGAGCCCGTCGACCAGGCGTCGTCGAGCGTGACGAAGCCGAACTCAGCCGTCGACCAGAGCACGACCTCCTCGGCGATACGCGACACGTCGACGCCGACCATGGCGAGGACGAACGCCGCCTCGGCCACGAAGTCACGCGACGCGGTGCCGTCGACGGAGTTGGCGACGGCACGGTCGAAACCGAGCTCGCGGGCGACGTACTCCGGGTCCAGCCCGAGCGACGAACCGGCCAGCGCGCCCGAGCCGTACGGCGACTCGGCCGTGCGCGCGTCCCAGTCACGCAGCCGGTCGACGCCGCGCAGCAGCGCCCAGCCGTGCGCCAGCAAGTGGTGCGCGAGCAGCACGGGCTGCGCGTGCTGCAGGTGCGTCCGGCCGGGCATCGGGGTGTCGTGGTGCCGGCGTGCCTGCGTGACGAGCGCGTCGACGACGTCGAGGACCAGCCCGGCGACGGTGCGGGCGTGGTCGCGCAGGTACATGCGTAACTGGGTGGCGACCTGGTCGTTGCGCGACCGGCCGGCGCGCAGCTTGCCGCCAAGCTCGGGCCCGACCCGCTCGATCAGCCCGCGTTCGAGCGCCGTGTGCACGTCCTCGTCGTCCTGGGCCGGTGTGAACGCGCCGGAGTCCACGTCCGCGCGCAGCCGGTCGAGCCCGGCGAGCATCGCGTCCAGCTCGGCGTCGTCGAGCAGGCCGGCGCGGTGCAGGACGCGTGCGTGCGCGACGGACCCGGCGACGTCGTACGGGGCGAGCCGCCAGTCGAAGTGCGTCGACACCGACAGCGCGAACATCGCGTCCGCCGGGCCGCCGGAGAACCGCCCGCCCCACAGCCGGGTCGGCTGCTCGTCGTCGCTCATCAGCGGTTCTTCCGCGCGAGGGCCAGCAGGTCGTCCGCGATCGCCGCGCCGCCGTCCGGGTCGCGAGCCACGACGAGCACGGTGTCGTCGCCGGCGATCGTGCCGAGCACGGCGTCCAGCTCGGCGTGGTCGAGCGCGGACGCGAAGAACTGCGCGGCGCCGGGCGGCGTCCGCAGCACCACGAGATTGGCGGACGGCACCGCGGACACGAGCAGCTCGCCGCATGCACGAGCAAGCCTGGTGCCGGCCTGCGGACGCGCGTCCGGCACGGCGCGCGGAGTGCGGTCGCCGCCCTCGCCGGGCAGGGCGTACACGAGCGTGCCGTCGGCACCGCGCACGCGGACGGCGCCCAGTTCGTCGAGGTCGCGCGACAGCGTGGTCTGGGTGGCGCCGATGCCGGCGTCGGCGAGTCGCTCGCCGAGCTCGTGCTGCGACCGCACGGCGTGCCTCGACAGCACCTCGACGATGTACTGCTGGCGCGCGGTCTTGGTTGCGGGCCAGGTCGACCGCAGCTCGTCGGCCGGCTGCTTGCTCATCTACGCACGCTCCAGCAACCAGGCGAGCAGGGCCTTCTGCGCATGTAGCCGGTTCTCCGCCTCGTCCCAGACGACGCTCCGCGGGCCGTCGATCACCTCCGCGGCGACCTCCTTGCCCCGGTACGCGGGCAGGCAGTGCAGGAACACGGACTCCGGCGCCGCACGCGCCATCAGATCGGGCGTCACGGTGAACGGGCGGAACGGCCCCGCGCGCTCCGCGGCCTCGTCCTCCTGCCCCATCGACACCCAGGTGTCGGTGGCGACGGCGTCGGCACCGTCGACCGCCGCCTCGGCATCGGTCAGGTGGGTGACGGAGCCGCCCGTATC
>JAFMQP010000068.1 GCA_017354575.1 Acidothermales bacterium
GCCGGGGACGTGCCCTGCCTGCCCGGCGACGTCGTCGAGGTCAGGCCGGCGGCCGGGGGATAGCCGGGCCGGACGTGAAACGACCCCCGAGCGGACTCCGCACGCGCGGCGCGGCCCAGCTGGACGGGCCGGGAGCTCGGGGGTCGGGTAACTGCCTGGTATTCGCCGTCACCACAGGTCCTGCGGTTACGGCCGAGGGTGTGGCGACTAGCGGACAGCCACCTCACGAGTCCGATAGCTACACATCTACTGGACCACCTCCTCTCCCGTGTACGGCCACACTACGTCAACGACGGTGGTGCCGTCCTGACCTTTACCGGGCGACGTTCTTCACACCGGGAGCCGGGTCAGGCCACCTCGGGCGGGTTGCCGGTCTCGCTCGCCATCGGCTTGCCGGCCAGTGCCCACGCGGTCATGCCGCCGGTGACGTTCACCGCCGGGTATCCCGCCTGTCCGAGCGCCGCCGCGGCCTGGGCGGACCGGCTGCCGCCGCGACAGACGACGTACAGCCGCTCGTCCGCACCGACCTTCGGCAGGTCGGCGAGCCTGCCGCCGAGCTCGCCGAGCGGCACGTGCACGGCGTTGGGCGCGTGGCCGGCCTCCCACTCGTACGGCTCACGGACGTCCAGCAGGACGGCGTCGTCGGGCAGCTGGGCCGCCTCGACGGCCGGGACGGACTGGTCACCGAACATGTGTGCCTCTCCGGGAGTGCGTCACTTGAGCAGCCGGGAGAGCCGCCGGTCGGCGAGCACCTTGCCCCCGGTCTGGCAGGTCGGGCAGTACTGCAACGACGAGTCGGCGAACGAGACCTCGCGCACCGTGTCACCGCACACCGGGCACGCCTCGCCGGTGCGCCCGTGCACCGCGAGGTTGGACTTCTTGTCGCCCTTCAGGTCCTTCGCGGCGAGTCCCGCCGAGCGGCGGACGGCGTCGGACAGCACGCCGATCGTCGCGTCGTACAGCCGCTGCACGTCCTCCGGCTCGAGGGTCGCCGCGACCCGGAACGGGGACATCCGCGCGGCGTGCAGGATCTCGTCGCTGTACGCGTTGCCGATGCCGGCGATCACCGACTGGTCGCGCAGCAGCCCCTTGATCTGCGTGCGGCGCCCGCCGACGAGGTCGCGCAGCGAGTCGACGGTGAAGTCGGCCGCGAGCGGATCCGGGCCCAGCCTGGCGACCCCTGGGACCTCCTCGGGATCACGCACGACGTACGCGGCCACCTTGCGCTGCGTGCCCGCCTCGGTGACGTCGAACCCGGCACCGTCCTGGAATCGGACCCGCAGCGCCAGCGGCCCCTTGCCGCGCTTCGGCATGGTGCGCGGCAGCTCGTCGCGCCAGCGCAGCCAGCCCGCCCTGGCCAGGTGGATCAGCAGGTGCAGCGCGTCCCCGCCGTCGCTGAAGTCCAGGTCGATGAACTTGCCGTGCCGGGAGGTCGCCGCCAGCGTGCGTCCGGTCAGCGCCGTGACCGGCGGGTCGTAGGTCTTGAGCGCGCTGAACGCGAAGACCTCGACGTTCGCGACCACGGCACCGGTCGCCCGCTCGGCGAGGAACGCCGCCAGCGACTCGACCTCCGGTAGCTCGGGCACGCCTACCAGTGTGCCCTACCGGAGGCGCGGCTAGCCCTTCTTGCCGCAGAGCGCGAGGAGGAACTGGTACGGGTCGACGGCACTGCCGCCGTTCGGCCAGCGCTCGAAGTGCAGGTGGTAGATCGTCCCCTGGGCGTCGCCGGTCATGCCGACGCGGGCGATCATCTGGCCGGCGACGACGTGCTGCCCGGTGTGCACCAGGTTGACCTCCTGGTGCGCGTAGTAGTACGAGTCGCCGCTCCTGCCCCTGAGGATGAGCGCGATGCCGCCCAGCGTGTTGTAGTACGCGCGGCTGATCGTGCCGTTCTCGACCGCGTAGATCGGAGTGCCCTTCGGCGCCGGCAGGTCGTCGCCCTGGTGCGCGCGCCCGCCGCCGCGGGAGGCGCCGAACGTGTTCATCACGGTGTACGGGCTGCCGACCGGGCAGGCGCCGCCGTTGGTCATCCGCGCGCTGCGGGACGCACCGTTCGCCCGGTCGGCGGCCGCGCGCGCGGCCGCGAGCAGCGCCGCGTTGAGCTTCTTCTTCTTCGCCTCGAGGCTGTTCTGCTCGGCCTTCGCCTGCTTCCTCAGCCCGGCGAGACTCGTCCGCTGCCCGGCGAGCCGGCTGGTCTCGCGCTTCGCCGCGGACATCGCGGCGGCGTCGACGTTGCTCATCATCGACAGCGTGGTGAGCCGCTCGACGACCTGGTCCGGGCCGGACGAGGTGTCGGCGAGCACGACCATCGTGCTGTCGACCTGCCCGCTCATGTACGCCGCCACCGCCATCTGGGACAGATGGGCGCGCAGCCTGGTGAGCCGCGCCTTCGTCGCGGCCATCTGCCTGGCGAGCTGGTCCTGGCGCTGGGCCAACCGACCCAGGGTGCGCTCGCTCGCGGCGTACTGGTCGCCGAGCCGGCTGAGCTCGGAACGGATCTTGTCCGGGTCGGTCGGCGATGCCTTGGCCGTCTTCGACGGCTTCGCCCTGGCGCCCGACAGCGACGCCCCGTTCGCGGTCGTCGCGGCGTGGGCGGTACCGGTGATCAGCAGCACGCTCAGGGCGACGAGCGGGGCGAACAGGTGTCGGGGACGAAACTCGGGGCGTTTCATGGGACGGGCATAACCATAGACGATGGTCACGGGCAGGTCACCTCCCACCGATGGCCGTTCGTCGCACACAGTGGTCACCGACTGTCGTGGCGGCAGCATGACGAGCGGGGTGACTTGGGTCGAACGCCGGTCATGTCCCACCATGGGCAGGCACGGTGCAAGGGTCGGCCGGCGAGCGGCCGGGGAGGAGGCGACGTGGCGACCTGTCCACGGTGCGGCGCCCCCGCACCGGACGAGGGCCGCTTCTGCCGTAGCTGCGGCGGCTACCTCACCGCGGCGGCGTCCGGCCCGCATGACGGCGACACGCAGCGCCTCCCGGCCCAGGACCCAGGCGAGGCGCGCCCCCGGGCCATCCCGGCGATCGACGACGAGGACGTCCCGCCCACGACCGAGGCCGCCCGGCTGTCGATGCAGGCCTACCCGGTCGAGGCGCCCACGCCGGACCAGTGGGAGGACCCGCCGGACCAGGGCTGGTACCAGAACCCGAACGGCCAGCAGCCACCGCCGCCCGGGCTGGGCCTCGGCCCGCCACCGCCGTACCCACGGCAGCCCCCGTACGGGCAGCCGCCTCCGTTCGGGGGTCAGGGAGGCGGCGGCTACGAGGGCGCCGACTACTACCCGTTCGACGACAGCCCGCAGCGGCGGGGTAAGAGCGGGCGGGCCTTGATCCTCGCCATCGTCGGCGCCGTCGCCGCGGTCGCGCTCGTCTTCGGCGGCGTGCTGTACATCGGCAGTCGCCACCACGGCACGGTGGACACCGGTTCGACGACGCCCGCGTCCGGGGGTGGGCGCAGCAGCCCGGCCAGCTCGCCTCCCGCGTCGCGCGCGAACACGCCCCAGCAGCAGGCCACCGCGGTCAACCAGCTGCTGAACCGCGCGGTGAGCGGGAAGAGCATGCTCACCACGGCATACGGCCAGGCCCTGTCCTGCAAGATCTCACCGGCAGACGCCGCCACGCAGTTCGAGCAGGCCGCGAAGAACCGGCGTGCCATCGTCGCCTCGGCGCGCAATCTCGACACGTCCAAGCTCCCCAACGGCGCGCGCATCCGGCAGCTGCTGATCACGATGTACGGCACGTCCGCGAAGGCCGACGACGCCTTCGCCGACTGGGCGCGTGCCGGTGACACCGCGGGCGA
Source organism: Acidothermales bacterium (assembly GCA_017354575.1). Lineage (GTDB taxonomy): Bacteria > Actinomycetota > Actinomycetes > Streptosporangiales > WHST01 > WHST01. The sequence goes on from JAFMQP010000068.1 coordinate 3,809, forward strand.
CGACTGCCTCACGGGCAACGCCAAACGCTCGAAGGGCAACTCGCTGTCGATCAGGGCGGGCAAGCAGAAGAGGACCTTCACCAAGGTCTGGAACCCCGTCGCGGGCACCTACCACCAGCCGCGGCGCACCGAGAAGAGCCTCTGACCCGGAGAGCGCGGAGCTAGCCGAGGCGGCGGGGCAACAGGACGCGGAACGTCGCGCCCTCGCCCGGGCCGGTGTCGACGCTGACCCGGCCGCCGTGCCCCGCGACGATCGCCGACACGATCGACAGCCCGAGCCCGGTGCCGCCGGCAGCGCGGCTGCGGGACGGGTCCACCCGGTAGAAGCGCTCGAACACACGCCTGGCCTGCTCCTCGGACAGGCCCGGACCCCTGTCGATCACCTCGACCATCGCGTACCGCTCGTCGTCGGGCCGCACGCCGACCCGGATGACGACCGGCGTGTCGTCCGGCGTGTGCTTCAGCGCGTTGCCCACCAGGTTGCCGAGCACCTGCCGCAGCCTGGCCTCGTCGCCGTCGACGACGACCTTGTCCTCGGTGGTCTCGAGCGACACGTCGCGGTCCGGCGCGACGACCGCGGCGTCGCCGACGGCGTCCCGCGCGAGCGGAACGAGGTCGACGGGCGCGTGCTCCATCGGGCGTTCCCTGTCCAGCCGGGCGAGCAGCAGCAGGTCGTCGACGAGCAGGCCCATCCGGGTCGACTCGTCCTCGATCCGCCGCATCACCCGGGCGACGTCCGCAGGTGTGCTGGCCGCGCCCTGCCGGTACAGCTCGGAGAAGCCGCGGATGGACGTCAACGGCGTCCGCAGCTCGTGGCTCGCGTCGGCGACGAACTGGCGCATCCGACCCTCGGACGCGAGCGCCGCGGCCTCGGAGTCCTGCCGCGCCCGGAACGCGTCCTCGATCTGGGTCAGCATGCTGTTCAACGCACCGGCGAGGCGGCCCACCTCGGTGCGCCGGTCGCGTTCCTTCACCCGTCTGGAGAGGTCGCCGGCCGCGATCGCCGCCGCCGTCGACTCGACCTCGACGAGCGGGCGCAGGCTGGTGCGGACGAGGACGTAACCGAGCCCGCCCACGAGGACGAGCACGGCGGCGCCGACCACGACGACGATGGCGATCAACCGCCTCAGCGTGTTGTCGACATCGGCGAGGTCGAAGCCGACCGTCACGGTCCCCGAGCCGTCGGACAGCGGCGTCACCAGCACGCGGTATCGCGTGCTGCCGTCGACCGACCCGGTGGTGAACGGCGTGCCGGCGAGGTTCATGGCACGCCGCATGTCCATGTCCGGCAACCGCGGCGGGCTCATGTTCGGCCCCACCAGCCGCGTGGTCTGCCCGCCCTGGGAGTCCGAGATCAGCACGACGTACGACGTCGGCAGGCGCGGACCGACGGCACCGGGCATGACGGTCCTGCGCTCGGCGAGCGCGACGAGCTGGTGCGACGTCTGCAGCAGCTGGCTGTCGACGCGCTCGTAGAGGTACGTCCGCAACGCGGTCACCGCCGCGCCGCCGGTGACGCCGAGGCCGACCGCGGCCAGCAGCACGACCGCGACGACGAGCTTGACGCGCAGCGGCCAGGCGGACGGCGACGGGAGGTGGCGCCCGATGCGGCCCGCGACGCCGGCGACCCTGGCCGCAGCCATTACCTCGGCTTCCGCAGCACGTACCCGACACCCCGCACCGTGTGCAGCAACCGCGGCTCGGTCGTGTCGACCTTGCGCCGCAGGTACGAGATGTAGGACTCGACGATGTTCGCCTCGCCCCCGAAGTCGTACTGCCAGACGTGGTCGAGGATCTGCGCCTTCGACAGCACCCGTCCGGCGTTCTCCATCAGGTAGCGCAGCAGCTTGAACTCGGTGGGCGAGAGCGAGACGGCCTCGCCCGCCTTGTACACCTCGTGCGAGTCGTCGTCGAGCTCGATGTCGGCGAAGGTCAGCTTCGCCGAGCGGGCGATGCCGTCACCGCCTGTCGTACGCCGCAGCACGGCGCGGATGCGGGCGATCAGCTCCTCCAGGCTGAACGGCTTGGTGACGTAGTCGTCGCCGCCGAGGGTGAGGCCCTGCACCTTGTCGCCGGTGGCGTCGCGCGCGGTCAGGAACAGCACGGGCACGCGCAGGCCGTCGGCCCGCAGCCGCCGGACGACGGCGAAGCCGTCCATCCCCGGCATCATCACGTCGAGCACGAGCAGGTCGGGGCGGGCGTTGCGCACGGCGTCGAGCGCCTCGACGCCGTTGTCGGCGGTCGTGACGTCGAAGCCGGCGAACCGCAGGCTCGCCGAGAGCAGCTCGACGATGTTCGGCTCGTCGTCGACGACGACCAGCCGCGCCTCGGGAGATGCGGTCATGCTGCGAGTATCACCTCCGAAGCTGCCCGGTACCTGGCGGGTTCCTGTAAGAACCCTGGACACATTCTCGGTCAGCCGCCGGCGGAATCGAAGGAGATCACGGTCTTGATGCCCGCCGGCCTGCCGAGGACGAGCCCGGCCGCACGCTCCAGGGGATGGCGGCCCGCGATCAGCGTCCGCACCGCCTCGGGCCAGCGGCGCCGGAACAGGTCCAGGTTCCGCAGCGCGGCGGCGAAGTCGTCGGCTCCGGCGTTCACCGTGCCCAGCAGCACCTGGTTCTTCAGGACCATGGTGCGCATCAGGCGGGCCGGGTCCGCCTCGACGAACGCCTGCAGGCCGGGGACACCCGTGAGCACGTAGATCCCGTTGGTCCCCAGCACCTCCAACGCCTCCAGCGCGAAGTGCGAGTGCCCGACGGCCTCGTAGATCACGTCGACGTTGCCGATCCGTTCCGCCAGCTCCGCGAACGTCTCGTTCCGCGTCGAGACGTAGGTCGCGCCGATGGCACCGACCAGGTCGGTCCGCGGATGGGGTGGCAGCTCGCGCGAGTAGACGTAGGTCGTGAACCCTGCGGAGACCATCGTCATCGCGCCCAGCAGGCCGACAGGACCGATGCCGAGCACCAGCGCGGAGAGCCCCCGGCCGCGCTCCTCCCCGGGCGTCCGCGGATCGAGCCACGGCGGACGGTGCCGCATCATCCAGAGGATCTGGCCGAGCGCCTTCTCCGCGATCGTCAGCGGCTCGGTGAGTACGGCGACGTCGCGCAGGTCGGGCTGCACGAGGACGAGGTCCCGCTCGTGGTCGACGACGGACTCCGCCATGTACCCGTGTGCTTCCTTGATGCCGCGTTCGCTGAAATCGCCGGTGTAGCAGTAGTCCTGGTGCCCGGACCGGCAGGCCAGGCAACCGGGATGCGGACACGGGCGGCGCACCGTCGGGACGACGAGATCGCCCGGCTCGAAGCGCTCGACGGCCGACCCGGCGGTCACCACCTCCGCCAGCGCCTCGTGGCCGAGCACCAGGTGGTCGTCGCCGGGCGGCGGAGTCCCGTACTCGAACGTGCAGATCTCCCAGTCCGTACCGCAGATGCCGACGTCGAGCACCCGCAGCGTGACCTGGTCGGGCTCGGTGATCCGCGGTTCCTCCGTGTCGACGACCTTGGTCTCGCGGGACCCGGGGAACACCGCGACCGCCTTCATGTGGACGGGTCCAGCGCCGACGAGGCGAGCACGCCGGCGCTTCGCTTTTCGTCCTCGTGGATCAGGTGGATGATGGCATTGATCATGGCGAGGTGGGAGAAGGCCTGCGGGAAGTTGCCGAGGTGCCGTCCGGTGTGCGGGTCGATCTCCTCGGCGTACAGCAGCAACGGGCTCGCGTAGGAGAGCAGCTTCTCGCACAGCTTCCTGGCGCGGGGCACCTCGCCTATCTCGGCCAGTGCGGAGACCAGCCAGAACGAGCAGATCGTGAACGTTCCCTCCTCGCCGCTGAAGCCGTCGTCGGTCTCCTCGACCCGGTAGCGGAGGACCAGCTCGTCCTCGGTGAGCTCGTCGGCGATGGCCAGCACGGTCCTGCGCACCCGCTCGTCGTCCGGCGGCAGGAACCCAAGCAGCGGGATCAGCAGCGCCGAGGCGTCAAGCACCGTGGTGTCGTAGTGCTGGCAGAACACGCCGCGGTCGTCGGTTCCGCGGGCGCACACGTCGGCGTGGATCTCGTCGGCGGCCTTGCGCCAGGACACCGCGTGCTCCGCGTCGCCGCGCAGCTTGGCCAGCTTCGCGCCACGGTCGGCGGCCACCCAGCAAAGCACCTTGGAGGCGGTGAAGTGCTGTGCCGCGCCGCGGACCTCCCACAGCCCCTGGTCGGGCTCCCGCCAGTGCGTCAGCGCCGCCTCCACCTGCCGCACCAGCATCGGCCAGCGGCGCTCGTCCAGCCGGTCCCGGGAACGGGTGTGCAGGTAGACCGAGTCGAGCAGCACACCCCACACGTCGTGCTGGCGCTGGTCCCAGGCGGCGTTGCCGATGCGGACGGGGCGGGCTCCGTCGTAGCCGGACAGGTGCTCGAGCGTGCTCTCGGTCAGTTCCCGCTCGCCACCGATGCCGTACATGATCTGCAGGTCGGCGTCCCGCTCGGCGAGGTCGGTGATGAAGTAGAAGAAGTCGTTCGCCTCCCTGTCCAGGCCCAGCGTGTACAGCCCCCAGAGCATGAACGTCGAGTCGCGCAGCCAGGTGAAGCGGTAGTCGTAGTTGCGTTCTCCCCCCGGCGCCTCCGGCAGCGACGACGTGGCCGCCGCCAGCAGGGCGCCGGTGGGCGCGTAGATCAACCCCTTCAGCGTCAGCGCCGAGCGTTGCAGGTACTCGCGCCACGGGTGGTCGGGGAACCTGCCCCGGCCGAGCCACTCGTGCCAGAACTCCGCGGTCCGCGCCAGCCGCCGGCGTGCGTCCTCGAAGTCGCCAGGCGGCTCGCCGTCGTCCCACGACAGCGCGCAGAAGACCCGCTCGCCGGCCCGCAGACGACGGCGCGCGATCGCCCGCGGTCCCTCGAAACCCACGTTCAGGTCGGTGGTCAGCCGCATCGCCGGATCGTCACCGCCCGCGCCCAGCTCCGCCTGTCCGTAACCGCTTCCGGTGTGCCGCCAGGTGCCGCGGCGGCGGCCGTAGTCGAACGCGGGCTCGCACTCCAGGACGAAGTCGACGGACCCCTGCAGGCACCGGGCGGTACGCAGCAGCACCCGCTCGGCGCTGTGGTCCACCGGCGCACGTCGATGGCTCCCGGACCTGGCCGGGCCATGACGCCAGGGCCCGACGAGCAGCACGTCACGGACAACGGCCCAGCCCGTCGGGCCGCCCCACGTCGTCTCCAGCACCATAGTCCCTGGCAGGTACCGCCGCCCCGACGGGACCATCAGATCGGCGGGCCCGAGCCGGAACCGTCCGGCGCCGCGGTCCAGCATCGCGGCGAACACGCTCGGGCGGTCCATCCGCGGCAGGCACATCCACTCCACGTTGCCGCTGGGCGCGACGAGCGCCGACACCTCGCAGTCGGAGAGGAAGCCGTAGTCGGCGATCGGGGGGAACGGGCTTCCGCCCAATGTCGGCCGGGCCGGATGAGACCGCTCGACGGGATCGGTCATCGCCGGTCACACCCCCTCGTCGCCGGTTGCCCCGTTACCGGCGCCGCGTCACCCCGCGTAGCGTAACGCCGAGCGGTCGGTGACGACCACCACGACGGTTACCGTTCCTCGCAAGGCGCACGTGACCACAGGGGGACGACGAAGCCTCTTGTCATGAAGGTAATCGGCCGCGTCGCCTTCATCGACAGCAGCTATGAGATGCCGCGGCGCTTCAGGATCTCCTCGATGTCGCCGAACTCGTCGTCGTCCGACGCCTTGCCCTTGGCCTTGCCCGGCGACGTGCCGGCGGTGACCTGCTTGGTGTCGGAGTCGCGGCCCGGGCCGACCGCGGTCTCGTCGTCCTCGGTCTCGTACCGGGTCCGGCGCCGGGACAGCATGACGCCGGAGACGATCCACAGCAGCACTGCCAGGCCGATCACGGCGAGGCCGATCCACGCGGTGAGCGCGAAGACGAGGTGGGTTGCCCAGCTCGCGAGCCTGAAGCCGAACGGGATCAGCACGCCGAGCAGGCCGACGAGGTACAGGCCGATCGGCAGCAGCGACCAGGACGCGGCACGGAGCCCGGACGCGGATCCTCTGCGCCGCCACAGCACGACGCTGATCAGCAGTCCGACCACCGTGAGACCGGCGGCGACCGGCAGCCAGAGGAACTGCCCGTAGTCGTTCATCACGACCATCTTCGCACGCCGTCGCGTAGACAGGGTCGGGGTGAACCCCGGAAGTCCCCTGGCTACCGGTTCCGCTCGACGAAGCCCAGGAGCCGGTCGGCACACCAGAGGCCGGCGCCGAGGACGGGGAACGCCGCACCGAGGGCACAGACTCCCGTCCAGCCGAACCGTGGGTACACGAACACCGAGGCCAGCCCGCTGCCGAGCGCTCCCGCGACGAAGTAGCCGGTCATGTAGGCGGTGTTGACCCGGCTGCGGGCGTCCGGGCGGAGCCGGTAGATCACGCTCTGGTTGCTGATGTGCGTGCCCTGTGCGCCGAAGTCCATCAGCGCGACACCGGCGACGAGCGCGACGAGATGTCGGCCGCCCACGGCCATTCCGGCGTACGACACGACCATGAGCAGGAGGAAGCCGAGTGTCGCAGGCCGGGCGTGACCGGCGTCGGCGAGCCGTCCCGCCGCCCTTGCCGCGATCGCGCCGGCGACTCCGACGAGGGCGAACGCACCGATCGCGGCGTCGCTCCACGAGTAGGGCGGGCGGGCGAGCAGGAACCCGACGGTGGACCAGAACGCGCTGAACGACGCGAACTGCACGGCCCCGTAGGCCATCCGGAGCCGCAGCACCGGCTCCTCGCGCACCAGCGCGAGCACGGACGCCAGCAGCCGCGGGTAGGTGAGTGTCGTGGTGGGCGCCACCCGCGGGAGGGCGCGGACCAGCGGCAGGCCGACGAGCGCGGTCGCCGCGGCGCCGAGCGCGAACACCGCACGCCAGCCCGCCACCTGCGCCAGCAGGCCGGAAACGGTACGCGACACCAGGACGCCGATGAGCAGCCCGCTCATCACCGTGCTCACGACCCGGCCCTGCTCGTGCGGCGCGGCGACGTGCGCGGCGAACGGAACCAGGATCTGCGCGACGACCGTGGTGAGGCCCACGATCACCGCGGCCACCTCGAGGACGGCGAGGCCGGGCGCGACGGCAAGTCCCACGAGTCCTGCGACGTCGACGACGAGGATCGCGGCGAGCAGCCGGCGGCGTTCCAGCAGGTCGCCAAGCGGCAGCAGCGTCGCGAGGCCGACGGCGTACGCCACCTGGAACAGCGTCAGCACGAGGCCGACCGCGCCGACGGGCACCCGCATCGCGTGGGCGAGCGTGTCCTCCAGCGGCTGTGCGTAGTAGACGTTCGCGATGGCGACGCCGGTCGCGACCGCCATCAGCGCGACGGTGCCGCGCCCCACGCCCTGCCCATCGGGAACGGACGAACTCGCCGGCGGCCACACCACCCACAACCTATCGCCGCCGCCGCGGCTACGGTTGCCACATGGCCACGGACGCACGCGCCGGACAGCCGGCCCAGCCCGCCGACCTCGTCGACGTCGCCAGGCTCGTCACCGCGTACTACACCGAGCATCCCGACGCTGCGGTGCCCGAACAGCGGGTCGCGTTCGGCACGTCGGGCCACCGCGGTTCGGCGTTCGACGCCGCGTTCAACGACGACCACATCGCGGCCACGAGCCAGGCGATCTGTGAGTACCGGGCGGGCGCGGGCACCACCGGCCCGCTGTTCCTCGCCCGCGACACGCACGCGCTCAGCGAACCCGCGTGGGCCACGGCGCTCGAGGTGCTCGCGGCGAACGAGGTGCGGGTGCTCGTCGACAGCAGGGACGGGTACACGCCGACACCGGCGCTGTCGCACGCCGTCCTCACGCACAACCGCGGCCGCACCGACGGGCTCGCCGACGGCGTCGTCGTCACGCCGTCGCACAACCCGCCGCGCGACGGAGGCTTCAAGTACAACCCGCCGAACGGTGGTCCTGCCGACACCGACGCGACGAGGTGGATCCAGGACCGCGCCAACGCGCTGCTCGCCGACGGGCTCGCCGGCGTGCGCCGCGTCCCGTCGTCCCGCGCCCGTTCGGCCGACACGACGGGGACGTACGACTTCCTCGACGCGTACGTCGGCGACCTCGGCTCGGCCGTCGACGTCGAGGCGATCCGCGCGTCCGGCCTGCGTGTCGGCGCGGACCCGCTCGGCGGTGCCAGCGTCGCGTACTGGGGCGCGATCGGCGACCGCTACGGGCTCGACCTCACCGTCGTCAACCCGCTCGTCGACCCGACCTGGCGGTTCATGACGCTCGACTGGGACGGCAGGATCCGGATGGACTGCTCGTCGCCGTACGCCATGGCGTCACTGATCGAGCAGCGCGACCGGTACGACATCGCGACCGGCAACGACGCCGACGCCGACAGGCACGGCGTCGTCACCGGCGACGCGGGATTGCTGAACCCGAACCACTTCCTCACCGTCGCGATCGACTACCTGTACCGTGCGCGCGGCGACTGGCCGGCCGGCGCGGCCGTGGGCAAGACGCTGGTGTCGTCCGCGATGATCGACCGGGTCGCGGCGGACCTCGGTCGGAAGCTGGTCGAGGTGCCGGTGGGCTTCAAGTGGTTCGTGTCCGGGCTGCTCGACGGGTCGGTGGCGTTCGGCGGCGAGGAGAGCGCGGGTGCGTCGTTCCTGCGCCGCGACGGCGGCGTGTGGACCACCGACAAGGACGGCATCCTGCTGTGCCTGCTCGCAAGTGAGCTGGCCGCCGTCACGGGCA